>NZ_JBSFGS010000010.1:0-264866 GCF_053596675.1 Kitasatospora sp. NPDC001664 | reverse complement strand
TCGTTGTCGCAGAAGAACCGGCGGACCCGCAGGTGCAGCACCAGCTCCTGCCCGCAGACCGCGGTGTCGCCGATCCGCCGCTCGTAACCGCTGTGAACCCGCTCGGACCAGGCCCCGCAGCCCGGGCAGCTCGCGCCGGCCGTCCGGCCCCGGGCGTGAACACGGACCGACCGGCCAGCCGATCCGACGAACTCGACGTGCAACAACGCGAACTGAGGGAACAGGACGGCCAGAAGATCAGCAACAGACACCCGTCATGATCGCTAACTGGCAGCATCCCCGGGTGGCTTTCACGGAACGTGCGCCCCGGCCGTTTACAGGAGTCGCCTCCCAGGACGGTCCGCGCCCTGTGCGGGCTGGGTGGTGGTCCGGGATGGCGGGGTGCGAAAATTCGTGCAGGTCACCGCTCATATGCCGGGTTCCGAGCGGTTCCGGCCGAGGCCGACGGTGAGCGGACGGAAGGACAGAAGAGCGTGGGAACGTACGGAACCGGGCTGTACTCGGACGACACCGCGTGCGGTGTCCGTGATGCGTACCGCGAGGCTCTGGAAGCGGGAGCGGATGCGGAGGAAGCCCGGGCACGGGTGCTGAATGCCTTCGCCGAGGAACTCTCCGATCCGGACGAGTACGTCGTGGTGCGGCTGACACTGGCGGACACCCAGTTCAGGCTCGGTCGGCTGAGCGAGCCCGCCCGGCAGGAAGCCCTCACCATGCTGGACGCCGACGGCGACCTGGAACGCTGGGAGGAAGCCGGGGCCGCGGAGGTACGCCGACGTGCTGCCGTCCTGCAACGGCTCCGAGCCCGCCTGGAGAGCCCGCAACCCGAACCACGCCCGGTCCGTGTCCGCCTCCCGAAACCGGCGCGGACCGTCCCCGGCCGGGTGTACGCGTACCGGGCAAGGAGCGGGCAACCGTACCTGATCCGGGTGGTCGGCACTGCGGACGTGGGCTGCTCAACGGGCCCGGTCGTCCGGTTCCTCGACCATCCAGGGCCCGGCCTGCCGGACGCGGCCCACTTGGCGGAGATCCCCGAGCGGCGCTACCACCCAAGCTGGAAGCGGACCGAGGTGATCATCGCGGACGACGGCGTAGCCGCACGCGAGCACGCCGGGCTGATCCTGGTCGGCGAGCATGCCCACACGCCACCGCCCCCATCCCCCAACGGCCGGACGGTCTCCACCTGGACGCAACTCTGTGCGTACGTGGAGACCCGCGACAACCTGGCCCCGACCGGCAACTGACTCGGTGTAGCTCGCCGTGACTGCCAACTGGCAACACCTGTAGGCGACTTTCACGGAATCCGCGCCAGAGTCATCTCGGCGTGTCCGCTGACACCTACGCGACAATCCTCGTCGACATGACCACCCGTCACCCTGTCGACATCCTGGCAGACCGCGCCACCAGCACCTTCGCCACCTGGCTGCGAGACCATCCGGAGGTCCGGGTCGTCTGCCGCGACCGTGCCGGCTCGTTCCGCGAGTGGGCCCAGGCTGGAGCCCCGCGGGCCGTGCAGGTGGCGGATGCCTGGCATCTGCTGAACAACCTGGCCCAAGCGGTCGAGCGTGTCATCGGACGACACCGCGTCGACCTGCGAGAACCCCTCACCTCACACGGCGAAGGCCCGCACCGTCACGGACGGGCGATGTGGTGGGCGCGCCCCGATCCGCCGGAATCTATGACGGGGCAGTCCTTGGATTCCGCCAGCCGGGATGGGGCAGGGAGATCACTACCGGACTCCCCAACCATCCCTGCCCAGTAGGGCTCAGACGGGCTTGGGCGAAGGGAGCACGCTGTTGTTGATGTTGATGTAGCCGAGCTCCGCCGGAGAACCGGCCCGGCCGTCGGCCACTCCCAGCTGGACGGTGACGCCGACGGCGAGCGCGGTGAGCAGGGCAGCTGCGAGCAGGCGTGAGATGCGCATTGGTTCCCCCGTGTGGCTACGGCTCCGCCTGGTCGGCGGTGCTGCAGTCGCGATGCTCGCAAGCACAAGACCCGCACCGCAAGCACCAATTGGGCACGATCTCCGGGCCGACCGATCCCGTAGGACTCACCGGCCCGCTCGGCCGGCCGGCCGGCCGGGCGAAAGGCTCGTGGGGCGGACGCGGGGGCCTCACGCCGAGCTTGCCACCTGTACCCAGGTACAGGTTTACCGTCGTAGACGTCCCCGGCGCGCACCGCGTACGGGGAGACACGAGGAGCGGGGCCGATGACGGAGCTGAACTGGGTGCCGACCTCGTGCACCCTGCCGACGGTGGAGCAGCCGCTGCGGGTGGCCGAGTGGGACGCGCTGTTCGCCGACCGCCTGACCACAGTTTCCCGACCGGACCGGCTCCGGCTGAACCTGTTGCCCGCCGGGGGCGAAGGCGTCGAGGAGCAGGTGCGGGAGTTGGCGGGACGGGAGAGCGGGTGCTGCTCGTTCTTCACCTTCACCGTGACCCTGGTCGACGGCGAGGTGCAGCTCGGCGTCGCGGTCGACCGATCCCACGAGGCCGTGCTGACCGCCCTGCATGACCGGATCCGCACCGACGGCGGCCGGCCGTGAGCGCCGAAGGGCTGCGCAAAACGGCTCGGCTTCATCCTGGAGGAGATCGCCGAACGGCTGGAGACCGGCCGCCATCGCCACGGACTCCAGGAACGGGCCCGCGCCAAGCTCGCCGAGGATCGGCGGCCAGGCCAGGTGCAGGTCACGGACGCGACGAAGCTCCCCTTCGCCGACCGGGGTCGGTGAAGGGGAGCTTCGTGGTCTGCCGGTTCTGACCGTGGGTCAGATGCTGAGGACCTGGCCGGGCAGGATCATGTCGATGTCGCCGCCGATGACCTGGGCGTTGTTGCCGTACAGGGTGGTGAGGTCGACGCCGTGGGCGGCGGCGATGGCGCCGAGGGTGTCGCCGCTCTTGACGGTGTAGCTGCCGCCGGTGCTCTTCTGCACCGGTGCGGCCGTTGCGGTCTTCTCGACGGGCTTGGCGACGGGCTTGCGCTCGGTGCCGCGCGAGGCGGCCTGGGTGTCGTTCTTCGGCGCGGCCTTGGTGCTCTGGTCGGCCTGCTTGGCGGACTTCACCGGAGCGGAGGCCGCGGTGGTGTCGGTCTGGGCGGGAGTGCCGCCCTTGGTGAGGCCGGCCTTGACAGAGCACACCGGCCAGGCGCCGGGGCCCTGGGAGGCGAGGACCTTCTCGGCGACCGCGATCTGCTGGCCCTTGGTGGCCTGGGCGGCGGAGGAGGCGTACTGGGTGCCGCCGTAGGCGGCCCAGGTGCTCGGGGTGAACTGCAGGCCGCCGGAGAAGCCGTTGCCGGTGTTGATGTTCCAGTTGCCGGTGCTCTCGCACTGGGCGACCGAGTCCCAGGTGGAGGAGGACGCGGCGGAGGCCGAGGTGGCCGTGACGAGGCCCGCAACCGGAAGGGCGGCCACAGCGCCGCCCACCAGGACCATCCGCAGGCGGTTGCGCTTGACGGTGGCGGTGGTGGCAGCGGCAGTCTCGTGACGGAAGGTCATGCAGATCCTCTCGGAAAACCCCAGGCGGACGGCACGGAACGGCCCCGAACAGTGGGCGGTGCTCCGAGATGTCTCACGCGGCGGGCGGCCTCTGTCGCGTTGGACGCGGATGGCCGCCCCGGTCACCTTTCGCCGCGAGTGCCCGGCCGCCTGAAAGGGCGGGGGCCGCGGGTGGTGAACCCGGGAAGTGCGCTGTGCACTGGTTACGAAGCTACGAGCCACCACCGACCCCGGCAAGCATTTCAGCGAAACACCAGCTCAGAGCAGCGTTACCGAAGGTACGGCCGAGGCCGGACCCCCGATTCCAAGGGCCCGCCGGACCCACCGCAAGATCCATCCGGGCCCCGATGTGGCCCCCGTCACCCCGCCCGGATGGTGACGCCGGGCACATCGTCGACCCACCGCAAGGACACGACCACGGACCGTCGGCCCCGCCACCACCAACGGGTGGCCCCCCTCACAGCCGCACCCCGTGGACCCGGGGCGCAATCCGCCGGCGGGTCGGCGCCGAACACCCACCGAGGGCACCGGCCCGGCAGACGGACGCGAGCGGGAGGACCGATGATCAGCGTGGAGCGCAGCATGCGCGTCGAACGGTCGGCCGAGGAGGTGCTGCACTACCTCGCCGACTTCGCGAACACCGTGGAGTGGGACCCGGGAACCGAGGCCTGCGTCCGCCTTGACAGCGGGCCGGTCGTCCGTGGGGCGCAGTGGCGGAACACCTCACGGTTCCGGGGGCGGCTGACCGAGCTGACCTACCGTCTGGAGCGGTACGACCCGGGGCGCTTGGTGTTCGTCGGACGCAACCGCACCGTCACCGCCACCGACGACATCGCGGTCCGCCCGGCCGACGGGGGCGGCACGTTGGTGCACTACCGCGCCTCCCTGCGCTTCCACGGCTTCGCCCTGCTCGCCGCCCCCTTCCTGCGCGGCGAGTTCGAGGGCCTCGCCGACGCGGTGGCGGAACGGCTGCCCCGGGTGCTCACCGGCCCCTGACCCCGCCCCGGCCCCGGACCCGGCCCCGGGCCGCCGCGACGGTGACGGGGACGACCAGCAGGGCAAGAAGTGCTCCGCAGACCGCGAGCACCGGGTAGCCGCCGGCGGCGACGACCACCCCGGAGGCGAGTCCGCCGGTGCTGCCCGCGACGGCGAGGGCGCCGTCCGCCGATCCCTGGGCGCTCGCCCGCCGTTCGACCGGAACGGCCGCCGTGACGATGGCCGTCCCGCTGACCAGGCCGAGGTTCCAGCCGAGGCCGAGCAGCACCAGGGCTACGGCCAGGGCGCCTACGGAGTGACCCGGTGCGGCCGCCGCGAGGACGCCCGCCGCCGCCAGGGTCAGACCGCCCGCCGCCGCGACCGGCAGCGGCCCGAAGCGGTCCACCAGCCAGCCGCTGACCGGGGAGGGCAGGAACATCGCGCCCACGTGCAGGCCGATGACCAGTCCGGCGGCGCCGGTGCCGTGTCCGTGGTGGCCGAGGTGGACCGGGGTCATCGTCATCACGGCGATCATCACCGCCTGGCCGAGCAGCATGACCCACAGTCCGGTCGCCACCCCGGGCCCGCGGGACGCCGCAGCACCGGTGGTCGGCTCCGCGAGACGTTCCGCGGGACGTTCCGCGGGCGCCTCGGCCGAGTCCGCCGCACCGACGGCCAGCCGGCGGGCGAGCAGCAGCGGATCGGGCCTGAGCAGCACCCCGATCAGCACCGCCGCCGCCCCGTACGCGAGCGCAGCGAGCAGGAACGGCCCGGCCAGCGGCGGGATGCCCCATCCCTCGGCGGCCTCGCCGGAGACGGTGACGAGGTTCGGCCCGACCACCGCCCCGAGGGTGGTCGCGAGCAGCACCACGCCGGCCGCCCGGCCGCGCCGGTGCGGCGCGGCCAGGTCGGCACCGGCGTAGCGGGCCTGGAGGTTGGTGGCGGTGCCCGCCCCGTACACCAGCAGCGCGAACAGGAGCAGGGCGACGTGCTGGGCGGCCACGGCGGCGACCACGCCGAGGCTGCCGAGCGCTCCGGCCGCGTAGCCGGCGGCCAGTCCGGGGCGGCGGCCGTACCGTTGGCAGAGTCGGCCGATGGCGAGGGCGCCGAGGACGGCCCCGCCGGTGAACAGGGCGCTCGGCACACCGGCCAGGCCGGTCGAGCCGAGCAGGTCGTCGGCGAGCAGCGCGCCGACGGTGATGCCCGCGGCGAGCCCGGTGCCGCTGAGGGTCTGAGCCGCGATCAGGACGGCCAGGGTGCGGCGCTGTTCGGGCGGGTCGGCGGACGGGAGGGCCGCCGGGGTGGCGGCCGCGGCGGCGCTCACCCGGCGGCGAGCGGCTGGAGGGACGAGATCTCCGCCAGCGACATGTCGAGCTGCTGGTGGAGGTAGCGCACGATGGTCCAGTGCGCCGTCGCCTCCTCGTCGAAGGGGCCGAACTCCCGGCAGTAGAGCGGGATCCAGCGCAGTGCCTGCTCCGCTGCGACCTCCCGCCCGGGCTCCTGTTGGTAGGCCTCGTAGCCGATGCTGCGGTGGTGGACGAAGAAGCCGCCGGGCAGGCGCTCGCAGAGGGCGGCGTACTCGCGGGTCTGCAGGATCAGGAAGTGCCAGACCTCGTCGATGTGCTGCTCGACCGGGAGGAACAACCCCGCGAGGGCGTCCCGGTGACGGGAGATCAGGTAGAGGTAGCGCAGGCACTCCAGGACCTGACGCTCGGCGCCCTGCGGGCCGTCCCCGGTGATGGCGGCGGCCTGGGCGACGGCCTCGGCGTGCAGCTCCTCGCCGAGCAGCGACCGTAGTTCGGCGGCCGTGACGAAGGTGCCGGGGACACCTGGGGTGCCGGAGGGCTGACTGGTCATCGGGCTCCGTCCGCTGGTCGGCCGTCGGCCGCGAGCCAGGCGTACTTGCCGGACGCGCCGATCGGCAGGTGCTGGTGGTGGGCGATCCGGCCGGGCCGGCCGGTGAGGTCCCGGACGGCGCGGGCGAGCGCCCCGGTCTCGGCCGGGCCGGGCGGGAGGCCGTCGAAGGTGGTGCAGTGGAGCACGGCGCCACCGGCCTCGGTGACGGCCAGGTGCTGGAGGAAGACCTGCGGGGCGATGTCGCTGACCACGTCGTCCAGATCGCCCTGGGCGACGGGCCCGTGCGGACCGGCCAGCAGCTCCTTCTCCCGCCCGCAGAAGCGGGTGATCCGCTCCGGGTCGGCGGAGCCGTCCGCCGTGCGGACGCAGTCGCCGGAACGGTAACGGACCAGCGGCATCCAGGGGTTGCGCACGCTGGTGACGATCAGGCTGTGGATGTGACTGCCGGGGGCGACGGGGAGGAGTTCGACGCTCATGCCGTGCAGGTAGGGGTGGTAGTCGCCGCCACTGTCCGCGTAGTAGAGGTAGCCGAGTTCGGTGCTGCCGAAGATGTCGACGACCGGGCAGTGGAAGCGCTCGCGGAGGTACCGGGAGACGTTGCGCGGGGTGTACTCGTAGGCGTGCACGATGGCGGCCGGCCGGGGGAACCGATCCCACAGGTCCCAGCGGTCGGTCTTCCGCACCAGATGGGCGAGGTGGCTCGACGAGCAGTCCAGCAGGTAGCGCCCCTGGGGGTGCGCCGCGGCGGCCTCCCGCATCTCGCCGAGCATCCGCTCGACCTCACCACGGCTCCAACCCGCCGGGTCGAGGCGGAGGTTGAGGTAGACGGTGCGCCCGTCCAGCCGCCGGTCGTCCAGCTCCGGCTCGGCGACGGCGGTTCCCCCGCGCTTGCGGGCGTTGACCCGGGCGACGTGCTCGGTGGCGAGCACCGTGGTCAGCGAGACCCGTCGGCAGCCCTCCCGCCAGCTCGCGGCGAGGTCGGGGTGTTCGCTCCACAGCCGGTAGTAGGAGTGCAGCAGGAAGTACGGCGGGCGGATGATCTGCATCCGGGCGTGGTTGGTCCCGGTGGAGAGCACGTACTCGGCCTCGCCCGCCTCCAGGGCGGCGGCGAGGGCGGGCGTCATCCAGTTGCCGGGGAAGCCGCGGGCGATCTCGGGCTTCTCCAGCACGGGGAAGTGGCCCCGTTCGATCGAACTGCGGTAGATCGGGACGTCCTTGATCCGGTCGACCACGTCGGCGGTCGGCTGGCCGTTCACTGTCACCCCCGGGGTGGGTACGGGCGGCTGGGTGGTCCACGCACGGGTGGCCGGGCCGGGGCACCGGCCCGGCCACCCGGCTACCGGTGGTGCGTCAGGAGACGCAGCCGGACTTCGCGACGCTGATACAGCCCTCCTTGGCCACGCTGATGCAGCCGTCCTTGGCGGTGGACGCCGAGTTGACGGCGACCCAGCCCTTCCACTTGTCGTCCTGGGTCATCTTGGCGATGAGCTGTTCCACGGGCACCTCCGGGATGAGGAGTGGGCAAACGACCCCTTTGAGGTCGCCATGCCAAAGCTAAAGGGATGGTCAAGAACGTGTCAACGACGCGCAATGTGACGAACCTCGAACCGGATTCGCGTTTGCCCGGCCTGACGGCCGGTCAGGGCGGGTCGGGGCACCGGGTGGTGGTCCGGATCCGCAGCCCCGAACCCCTCCGCCAACTCCGCCGGTTGACGTCGTCCTCACTCCCCGAGGACGACCCCGAGGGTGCGGTTCAGCCCACGCGAGCCCGCCTCCGTGAGGTGGACGACCCGGGGGCTGAGCCCCCAGCGCACCCAGTCCAGGGCGAACAGGCGCGCGCTGAGTGCGGCACCCAGGCCGCCGGCCAGGTGGTGCTGCTGCTCGCTCCAGTCGACGCAGTACCGGACGGCGGGACGGCGCGACGCCAACTCCGCGCTGTCGATGCCGAGTTCGGCGAGCACCGGCCGACCGGCCGGAGCGAGGACGTAGGCGAGGTCGCGGCCGTAGGAGGCCGGTCGGTCGCGGACGGCCTCGCCGGGGCGGTGCACACCGTCGTGCCCGGTCAGCACGCCGCGCTCCAGCAGGCCGCGCATCAGGGCCACGCCGAGCCGCCCGGCCAGGTGGTCGTAGCAGGAGCGGGCCCGGTGCAGGGCGTTGGCGCGGTTGCCCTGCTTGAGCGAGGTGACCGGCAGCGGCGGAGCGATCACGGCGAGGGCCTCCAGCGCCGCACTCACCTCGGGTCCGGCGAGCCGGTGGAGGCGGTGCCTGCCCTGGCGTTCGACGGTGACCAGCCCGCCCTCGACCAGCTTGGCCAGGTGCACGCTGGCGGTCGCCGCACCGATGCCCGCCTCCTCCGCCAGTGCCCCGGCGGTGAGCGGGCGGCCGTCGCCGAGGCACTTGAGGATGGCGGCCCGCGACGGATCGGCGATGAGCGCGGCGGCGCGCGCGACGTCGGTCTGGTACTTGAAGGCAGGGGCGCGACGGTCACTGGCGTTGGGCACGACCCCAACCCTAGGCCCGGCACGTTTCGTCGGATGACGAAGCGTCCGGGGCCGATGCTCGTCACCATGACCACCGCAGCGACCCACCACCCACCCGGCCTCCGGGACCATCCGCGCCCGGACCGGCTCGCCCTGGCACCCCTGCTCACCCTCAGCCTCGGCTACTTCCTGGTGATGCTGGACGTCACCGCCGTCAACGTCGCGCTCCCCTCGGTCCGCTCCGACCTCGGCACCGGCGCCTCCGCGCTCCAGTGGATCGTCGACGGGTACAGCACCGTCTTCGCCGCGCTGCTCCTGCTCGGCGGCGGCCTGACCGACCGGCACGGCCCGCGCCGCACGTTCCTCGCCGGGCTCGGCCTCTTCACTACCGCCTCCGCCGCCTGTGCCCTGGCCGCCACCCCCGGTGCGCTGATCGCCGGACGGCTCGGCCAGGGCGCCGGGGCCGCGCTGCTCGTCCCGGCCTCGCTGGCCCTGCTCCAGGCCGTCTACCCCGACCGCGCGGTACGGGCCCGGGCCGTCGCCGTCTGGGGTGCCGTCGCGGCGGTCGCCTTCGGCGCCGGTCCGGCGGTCGGCGGGCTGCTCGTCGCGGCCGCCGACTGGCGGGCGGTGTTCTGGCTGAACCTGCCCGTCGGCGTCCTCGGCCTCCTCCTGACCCTGCGGCACTTCCCCGCCGCCCAGCCCCGCCTGACGCCCCGGTCGTCCGATCCGGCGGGCCAACTGCTCGCCGTCCTCGGCCTGGCAGGGGTGGCCGGCGGCCTCAACGAGGCGGGCCCGCGCGGCTGGACCTCCCCCGTCACGCTCTCCGCCCTCGGCCTCGGAGCGGCAGCCCTGTGGGCCTTCGCCCTCGTGGAGCGCGGCCTGGAGCGCGGGCGGGGCGCACGCACGCCGCTGCTCCCTCCGTCGCTGTTCCGTTCCCGGGCCTTCGCCGCGACCACCCTCATCGGACTGCTGATCAGCTTCGGCTACTACGGCATGCTCTTCCTGGTCACCCTCCAGTTCCAGCAGGAGCGCCACTACAGCGCGCTGCAGACAGGCCTGGCCCTGCTCCCCTCGGCCGCCATGGGCCTGCTCGCCGCCCCACTGTTCGGCCGGGTGACCGCCCGCACCGGCCCGTACCTCCCGATGCTCGCCGGCCTGCTGCTCGGCTTCGCCGGCTTCCTGGGCTGGACCTTCGCCGGGCCCGACACCCCCTACCCGGCCCTCCTCTTCGCCCTGATCGCCACCGGCCTCGGACAGACCACCACGGCCCTCGCCGCCGTCGCCGCCGTCGTCGAGACCGCCCCGCCCGCCGGTGCGGGCGTCGCCACGGCCGTGTTCAACGTCGCCCGGCAGATCGGCAGTGCGGTGGGCGTGGCCCTCTTCGGGACCTTGGCCGCGACCTCGCACGACTTCAGCGCCGGCCTCCGGCTGTCCGCCGGCCTCGCGGCAGCGGCCTTCGCCACCGGGGCGCTGCTCGCCCGCCCGGCGCGCCCCGCCACCTCCTCCACCCACCCCTCACGGCACGGAAGTTGTCAGCACACGGAGCACTGACGGAGACTCGGACCGCCTGCTCACGGGGGAACTTCCGGAGAAGACCCGAAGGAGAACCACATGCGCATCACACGATCGACCGCAGCCCGGACGACCGTCGCCGCTTCCGCTCTCGGGCTGGGCCTGGTGACCGCCGCCCCCGCGACGGCCGCGGACAGCGGCAGCTGGCGCGCGTACGGCAACACCAACCCGATCACCTCCAGCTCCGCCACCTGGCACTGCGCCGGGAGCAGGACGATCGCCGCCGACGTGCTCGCCCAGGTCTGCGCGATCAGGTCGGCGGGCGGCGGCTCCGTCCAGGGAGCCGTGATCGTGCGCAACAACCGGTCCGCCCTCTTCTCGGTCCACGCGGCGATGGACCTCTACAACTCCGCCGGTCCGCTAGGCACTTGGGCCTGCTCCTCCTCGGGCGTCGGGGCGAACTCCTGGTCGGTGTGCTTCGGGAAGACTCTCTCCCAGAGCGCCGCGGTGGACTCCGTGGGAGCGGCCAACAACGTGGACCTCGGCCTCTCCCCCAAGGTCTGATCGGATCCCGCTCCGCACTGCGGTCCCCCACCCGCGCATCCCGCCCACACCCTCGCGCCCGAACAGGGGACGGCGGACCCATGTGCCCGGGACCCCGGGCGGGTGATGGTGGTGCGACTCCGGGGCCACGGCCCGCAGACGCACCGACACCCGGGAGGGAGGTGTCCCATGGCGATCGTCGTCCGCCGGCTCGAGAAGATCGAGACCACCGCCGGCTGTGAGCTGACCAACGACTGCTGATCCACACCCGGCCGGGGAGTCGGCCGCGGCCCCGCCGCTCCGCCGACTCCCCTCCCGGTCCGCAGCGCGCGGAGAGGAACCACCGTGATACGGCCCAGAGTGAAGCCCGTCCTCCCCCCGATCCCCCTCGGCGACGGCCGCATCCGGCTCGGCACCGACCTCGGCATCGCCGCCGACCTGCAGGACGACGCCCGGGGGCACACCTGGCACCTGCTGAACCTCCTCGACGGCACCCTGACGACGGCCCAGGTCATCGAGTCGATGCTCCGCTTCGACCCGGCCGTCCGTCCGGAGGAGGTCGCGGCGGCCATCGTCGGCCTCGACGAGGCCGGCTTCCTGGAGGACGCCGCAGCCGCTCCCCCACCGGTGCTCAGCGAGGCCGAAGTGGTGCGCTACCGCCGCAACTTCGAGTTCTTCTCGCACTTCCACCAGCCCGGCACCACCCGCTTCGACCACCAGGAGCGCCTCAAGCTGGCCCGGGTCACCGTGGTCGGCCTCGGTGGCCTCGGCACCTTCACCGCCCTGTCGCTGGCCGCGCTCGGCGTCGGCGAGCTGACCCTGGTGGACCACGACGTGGTCGACCCCTCCAACCTCAACCGCCAGGTCCTGTACGGCGCTTCGGACATCGGCCGCCCGAAGGCGGAGGCCGCCGCCGAGCACCTGGCCGCGGTCAACCGGCACACCGCCGTCACCGCGCACGTCGCCCGGGTGGCGGGGGTCGCGGACGCCCGGCGCTGGACCACCGGCCGCGACCTGGTCGTCTGCGCGGCCGACCGGCCGCGGCTGCGGATCTACGAGTGGTTCAACGCGGCGGCCCTGGCGGAGGACGTCCCGTGGGTGCGCGCGGGCAACTCCGGCCTGACGGTCAGTGCGTTCCTGCACGTCCCGCGCGAGACGGCCTGCTTCGACTGCGTCCAGCGCACCGCGCGCGAACAGTCCGCGGACTACGCCGCGGCCGCCACCTACATCGTCGAGCAGCTCGGCGAGACCGGGGTCAACCCCTGCACCGCCCCGGTGGCCGGCCTGGTCGGCAACATCACCGCGTTGGAGGTCACCAAGCAGCTCACCGGCGCGGCCGTCCCGGCGATCCGGGGCCGCCGGCTGGTCCTCGACCTCCAGCGGATGGAGATCGAGTACGCGGACGGCATCCGGCGGCCCGACTGCCCGTCCTGCTCCGTCCCCGCCGACTCCACTCCGGGGCAGCGGACATGACCACCCCGCTGACCGACACCAGCACCGTCGAACTCCACCCGCTGCACATCGGACCGCCCGAGGACGGAGTGCACGAGGTGGGGCGCCCCGACACCGGCACCTTCATCGGCCTCCCGGGCGAGGGCGTGGCCGTCATCGAGTGGCTCTCCAGCGGCCTCACCCTCGCCGAGGCGGGCGAACGTTTCACCCAACGCTACGGATCGGCACCGGAGTTGACGGACTTCCTGGCCGCCCTGGAGGAGTGCGGCTTCGTCCGCGCGATCGACGGGCGGGCCGTCCAGGCCGAGGACACCACGGCCGAGGCCACCCGGCCGCGCGGATGGCGGCTGCTGTCGGGCCTCCCGCGGTCGGCCGTCGGCTGGCTCCTCGCACCACCTCTGCGCGTGCTGTACGCCCTGGTCTGGCTCGCCGTGCCCGCGCTCCTGCTGGCCCGCCCCGACCTCCTCCCGCGCTCCGGCGACGCCCTGGTCCACCCCCGCCCGATGACCAGCATGATCGTCCTCACCCTGATCGGCTGGGCCCTGATCTTCCTGCACGAGCTGGCCCACCTCCTCACCGCCCGCGCCAGGGGCTGCGTCGGCTCGCTGTCGGTCGGCCGCCGGATGTACTTCCTGGTCGCCCAGACCGACATGACCGGCGTGCGCGCCCTCCCCCGCAAGGAGCGCTACGCCCCCTACCTGGCCGGCATCACCTTCGACCTGTCCGTCCTGCTGGTCTGCTGGACGCTGCGCCTGTCCGGCCTCGACAGCGGCTACGCCCGGGCCGTGGCCTACCTCTGCGCCGTGCAGTTCGTCTTCCAGTGCGCGGTGTTCCTGCGCACCGACCTCTACTACGTGCTCACCAACTGGCTCCGCCTCGGCAACCTCAACGCCGACGCCCGCCTGATGCTGCACAACCTGACGAACCGTCTGCGCGGGCGCCCCCCGACCCCCCTCACCGGCATCCCGGAGCGCGAGCAGCGCATCATCCGCCGCTACCTCCCCCTCCACGTCCTCGGCATCCTGATCGCCCTCGCCAACCTGTGCTGGCTGGTCGTCCCGGCCACCGTCTCCCTGGTCCGCCGCTCCGTCGAGGCCCTCACCTCCGCCGACCTGCTCTCCCGCCTCGACGGCCTCGGCTTCCTCCTGATCCTCACCCTCAACCTCGGCACCCTCCTCACCGTCACCGTCCGCGAACGCCGCGCGGCCGCCCACCGCCAAGGCCCGCCCGCCTCGTGACGCGGCGTCAGCCGGTCGGCCTAGACTCGCCGGAATGAACACCGCGATCCCCGCCGATGCCGATCTCGCCCGCCTGGTCGACGTGCTGCCCGCCACCTCCCCGTCCGCCGGCCACGACCGCGCCGAACGGGAACGGCTCGCCCGCGCCGCCTTCGCCGCCGAACGCCCCGAGGAGCAGCCCGACCACTGGTGGCTGGCGGTGCCGGGCGAGACGCACGAGGCCGCCTTCGAGGTGCTGGGCCTGCACGAGCGGATCCCGGTGACGGCGCGCTACGGGCAGGAGGCGCAGCAGGAGGACACCAAGTACGCACCGGAGGCGGTGCACCGGGTGTACGTCACGCCCGAGTACGCGGGCTGGCGGCTGATCTACGCCAACGAGCCGCTGGGGACGACTGCTTGGGGCCTGCACGAGGTGATCGAGCGGCTCAGCAAGGCGTGCGGCCGGGCCCAGGTGTACTACCAGGACCCGTTCGCCGACGCAGTGATCTGGGCGGCGGCCGAGGACGGCGAGGTGGTCCGGGGCTACTGGCGCCACGAGGACTCCGAGTGGACCGGAACGCCGCTGCCCTGGGAGACCGTGCTGACCGAGGCGGACTTCTCGGAGGACCCGGACGAGTACGAGGCCTACGCCGACGACCCCGGCCGGGCGGAGACCACCGACGTCAACACCGCCGCCGCACACCTGTCGGTGGACCCGGCCACGATCGACGCCGACACCCCGGTCCGCGGCCACGGCTGGCTCGCCCTGACGGCACCCGGCGCCGGCCACGACGGCTTCGACGGGCAGCTGCGGCTCTGACCCGACCCGCCGGTGACCGGCGACGCGGAGCTCGGCAGCGGGATCGCGTCCCCGGGTCAGCCGGAGAGCCCGATGGCCTTCCGCAGGTCGCGGTTGGCGGGGCCGAAGGCCAGGTCCTGGAGGTCGGCGACGGCCCGTTCCACCGTCGCGGTGTTCTGGTCCGTGCGCACGGTCCGGGCGAGGACGGCCAGCTCGTCGAGTTCGAGGCGGTACTTGTCCACCAGCGGCTTCTTGGAGCTGCCCCAGTCGCGGCCGTCGATCGCCGCCCGGGTGCCCGTGACGGCGTCGGCCACCTGGCGGGCGTACTCACGGTGCTCCTCGGCCGCCTCGGCGACCGCCTTGTCCGGCCAGGTGGTCAGGAGCACCTCCAGGTCGCGGGTGGCGGCGAGGTAGGCCATCTGCTTGGTGGAGAGGAGGCCGGCGTCCTGCCGGAGCGAACCGCTGCGGGCCTGCTCCGTCTCGATCAGGCAGACGACCTTCATGTGATCGTCGACGATGATCATTCGGTTTCCCGCGTCCTCGGGCAGCCGCAGGGCGTCGGGGGCGTAGTCCCCTCGCATGCCCGCGCACTTCCGGTCGAGCACCGCGTCGTCGGGGAGTTCACGACCGGGCAGGCTGGCCACGGCAGTGACCTCCGCGTGGTGCGGCCGGTCGCACGGCACGGTGGCCAGCGCGTCCTCTAGCCTGCCGACCGCGACCACCTCCACGAGGCACTGACCCGTGGTCAGCTCCACCAGCAGGGTCTTCTCCTCAGGGGCCTTCCCCGCCACCTTCGGGGCCGGGCGGTCCAGCAGTCCCGGGACGACCAGCGCCAGCGCCACGAGCCAGGCCGCCGACAGGACCACACCCGTGACCGCGCGACCGCGCCGCCGGCGCGGACGGCCGCCCTGCGGGCGCAGCGCGGCCAGGCCGACGCCGATCCCGGCCAGCGCACCGATCCCGGTGAACCCCAGCGCCCCGAGGACGAGCGCCGCGGTCGCCCCGCGGTCGCTGCCGGCCGGTTCGGGCTCCGGCCCTCCGGCGCCCGGGCTGTCGGCGGGCCGGTCGGCAACGGCACCGTGCGGGTCGGGTATCGATGACACCTTGCGTGGCTCCCCTGTGAGTCGAAGATCGCCGAGGCGGCGGTCACGCGACCATAGCCGAGCGGGCCCCGTCCTCGCTCCGAGGTCCGAGGCCCCGGCTCTGGCTCTGGCTCTGGCTCCGGCCGGGAGCGGCGGCAGGCCCTGATCGAAAAGGCACCGTTCGGGCCGGGTTCGCCGGGAACCGCCCGGGTTGAACACCAGAATCGAACGACGCCATCATCGACTCCGTGAACGAGACCTGGCAGAGCATCAACGTCCATGCGGAGCACCTGAGTTCGGCGTCCAGCCTGCCGCTCGAACAGCAGTGGCTGGTGCAGACCGTCAAGCTCCAGGAGGAGTGCGGAGAGGTCGCCGAAGCCGTCATCGGCGCCCTCGGCGAGAATCCGCGCAAGGGCTTCTCCCACACCTGGGACGACGTCCGGGCGGAGGTGTGCGACGTGATCGTCACCGGCATGGTGATGCTGGCCCGGATGGGCGGCGACCCCGCCTGGTACTTCGAGGAGCACCTTCGCGGTGTCACCGACCGCGCCGGGCTGCGCGAGGACCGCACCTCCTGACCGACACGGCCGACCGGCGGCCGCCCGCCCTCACACCAGCGGGGGCCGCCCCAGCCTGGTCATCCGCAGGACGGTCCGCCACCTCATCGGCCGGCGCGGCCCGCAGGGGGTGCGGATCCCCTCGACGAACCCGCCGCACCACGCCCTCAGCCCCCGGGCGGACCGCATCCGCAGCAGCGTGAGCACGATCCACACGCCCAGGTACACCGGCACCAGGAGCCACGGCAGCCGACGCCGGGCGAGCCAGACCCGGTTCCGGGCGGTGTTGCGGTAGTAGACGGCGTGCCGGGCGGCGGAGGTGCGAGGGTGCTGGAGCACCAACTCCGGTTCGTAGAGGATGTCCCAGCCGTCGTCGAGGGCCCGCCAGGCCAGGTCCGTCTCCTCGTGGCCGAAGAAGAACTCCCCTGGCCAGTCGCCGATCCGTTCCAGCATCGGCACCGAGAAGGCGTGACCGCCGCCGAGGAAGGCGGTGACCAGCCCCCGCCGCATCGGATCCCCCGCTCGCAGCCGCGGCACCCAGCGCCGCAGTGTGTACCCCTGCTCGTCCGCGACGCGGAACCCCACGATCCCGAGCCGGGGTTCCGCCGCGAAGAGCTCCTGGATCCTGCCGAACACGTCGTCCGCGATGAGCAGCCCGTCGTCGTCCAACTCCACGACCACGTCGGCCTCCCCCGACTCGCGCAACAACCTCAACCCGACGTTGCGTCCCCCCGGACACCCCAGGTTCTCCGCCAGCGGCACCTTGGTGACCTCCGCCGTGACCTCGGTGAGCGGCGTCGCGTTCCCGACCACCACCACCCGTGCCGCCGGCACGTCCTGCTCCGCCACCGACGCCAGCAGGGCCGCCAACTCCTTCGGGCGGGTGCCCATCGTCACGATCACGACTCCGATGCGCGGCATCGACATGACAGTTGCTCCTGGCGCTCGACGATCCGCCGATGCTACCGAGCGGCGACGGGCATCCGCGCCGTCGGCAGCGGCGACGCCGTCCGCCACCCCGCGCCCGCTACTCCTCGGACGCCCGGGGCGCCGGGACGGCGCGGTCGCGTTGGAGGTCGAGGAGTTCGCGGAACAGGCCCGGCTCGGCGGCGAGTTCGGACCATGTGCCGCTCTGGACGATCCGGCCGGCGTCCATCACGATCACCCGGTCCGCGAGGGCGGCGTTGGTGACGTTGTGGGTGACCAGGAGGGTGATGCGGCCGGGGGCGAAGGCGCGCAGGGCGTGCAGGATCTTGTGCTCGGCGCGCGGGTCGAGGTCGCTGGTCGGTTCGTCCAGGACGAGCAGGCCGGGGTTGCGGGTGGTGCGGTACAGGGCCCGTGCCACGGCGGCCCGTTGCCAGCCTCCGCCGGACAACTCGGCTCCGCCGAGCCAGCCCTGGGCGAGCAGGGTGCGCCAGCCGGAGCGGAGCCGGTCCACCGTCTCGTCGAAGCCGGTCCGGGCGGCGGCCTCCCGGACGGCGGCCATCACGTCCGCCTCGCCGTGCCCGAGGTGGACGTTCTCGGCGGCGGAGAGCGGCCACCGGGCGAACTCCTGCGGGACCCGGGCGACCCGCGACCAGAGGGCCTCGGCGTCCATCGCCTCGACCGGCACGCCGTCCCAGGTGATGGTGCCGGTCTGCGGCAGCAGCAGGCCGGAGAGGAGTTTCAGCAGGGTGGTCTTGCCGCTGCCGTTCTGGCCGATGACGGCCACGATCTCGCCGGAGCGCAGGGTGAGGTCCACGTCCCGCAGCGCGGGCTCCTGCTGGTCGCCGGGATAACGGTGGGTCAGGCCCCGGACCTCGACGGCCTTCGGCGCACCCGGGACGGCGGTGCCGCGACGGATGCGGTAGCCGCCCGCCTCGTCCAGGAAGGTGAAGTAGTCGTCCAGGTAGAGCCCCATCCGGTAGAGCCGGGTGCCGTTGCCGACCATGCCCTGCACGCCCCCGGTCGCGGTGCGGATCGCGAAGACCGCGCCGCCCGCCGCGGCGAGGTCGATCCGGCCGGAGGCGACCAGGTAGAGCAGGGTGCCCCAGATCAGGGCGCTGCCTGCGCCGGTGCCCAGGGCGGCCCAGAGCGAGACCCGGGCGGCCTCCCGGGTGGCCCGGTCGGTCGCGGCGGCGATCCGCGCCTCGACCCGCCGGTACTTGCCCATCATGAACGGGGTGACCTGGTCCGAACGGACCTGGTCCGCACGGCCCTTGTCGATCAGGTACCAGCGGTAGACCCGCAGGGCCTGCCGCTCCTCGTTGGTGGAGCGGGAGGCGAGGTAGTGGATCCGGGCGGTGCGGACGGCGGCGACGCCGGTCGGCACCGAGCCCAGCAGCAGGAACGGGACGATCCGCCAGTCCAGGGTGACCAGCACGCCGGCGGCCGCGATCAGCGAGATGGTCGCGGCGATCACGTCCTGCGCGCTGGAGAGCAGGTCGGGGGTGGTGGCCGCGCCGCGGTCGGCGGCCTCCCAGCGGTCCGAGTAGGCCGGTTCGTCGTAGGCGCTCAACTCGGCGGAGCAGCCCGCCGCGAGCAGCGCCAGGTCGGCCTCCCGGTTGATCCTCGGCGAGACCCGGCCGGACAGCCCCACCACCGCGATGGCCAGCACGGCCCGCAGCCCGGCCGACACCACCAGCAGCGTCAACGAGGGCGCGGCGGCCCGCAGGTGCTCGCCGACCGGGCCGGGGGCCAGCAGCGCGGCCAGCGTCCCGGTGGTCGCGTACAGCGCGAGCGCCTCGAAGACGCCCGACAGCACCTGACACACCAGCAGCCACGCCGTCGCGGCCCGGTCGGCCTCCCAGGCCAGGCCCAGTGCCCGGCGCACCAGTTGGGGCAGCCGCCGGACCATCGCGACGGTGGACATCGACTCGACGAACTCCTGCGGCCCGTCACCGGGGAAGCGGGAGCGGACCTCCTCGTCCCCCTCTCCCGTCCCTCCCGTCTCCTCGGTGGCGGCGCCCTTCGAGGTCTGCATGCCGGACAAGCGGTGCTCCTCACTCCCCGGAGGGGGTCCTCTCGCTGGGAGTCCCACCGTAGGAGGCCGACGGGGGCCCTGTCGGCAGCTCGGCGGCAATCCCACACGATCCGGTGAAGCTTCCAACTGGCTTGATCTACAGCAGAGTTGACGAGCCTCCAGGATTGTCCCAGACCCCTCCGGCAGACCGCTCCGACAGACCCCGCGCACCGGCCTCCGCCGTCGGTGGGACCCCCTACCGTGAGGCCGTCGCACCGCACCGAGGAACGAGGACCACGATGATGACCGAGGACGCCGACGGAGCCCACCTCTCCCTGACCGTCGCCCGGCAACCCCCGCACCCGGACGGCACCTTGGTGCTCGACCTCACCATCGCCGCCGACCTCACCATCGACCGGCTGGAGACGCCGTCGGAGCGCGAGCCTGTCCTCACCCTGTACGGCCCAGGCTCCCTCGACCTGGGCGCCCCGGTCTACGTCGCCCCCGACACCGTCCCGGTGCACGCCGTCGCGGTGATCGTCGCGGAGCTGACCGGCGGCCCGGAGGGGAACCTCCGGGGCGTCCACAGCGTCCTGCTGACGCCGGATCACCTCACCTGACGCCACCGGCCGGGCCGCGCGCCTGACATCTCCGCCCGCGCCCGGTGCGAGCGCGCGGCCGCCGACCTGCGGTAGAAACGTCCCGCTCGACCACAGCCACAGGGGGAACCATGAACCACCGCACTGCAGTTGCCGTCCTCGGCACCGCCACCGCCGCGCTGCTGCTCACCGGCTGCTCCGACACCCAGGAGCTGTCCTACGGCAGCGGCGCCAAGAAGGACAACATCGAGGTCAGCGTGGAGCGGGTGGTCGCCGGGGCGACCGCCGACCTCTCCGTGCTCAAGGACGCGTCCAAGTACCAGGGCCGCACGCCCTACTACCTGCACTACAAGGTGACCAAGACCGCTGCCGGGGACGTGACCGGCCCCTCCTTCGACGTCACGGCCGACGGCGACCTGCTGACCCGGCTGAGCATCATGGCCGCCTTCCCGGAGCCGGTGGTCGGGGCGGACGGCAAGCTCAGCTACAAGGAGGCGCCGAAGTTCGACAAGTGCCTCGACTCGCACGACTCGGCCAAGTTCAAGGCGGCGGGAGCGGGCGAGAGTTACGAGGGCTGCATGGTCTACCTCTCCGCCACGGGCTCCACCGCCACCCCCTCGAAGGTCGAGTGGGTCAAGGGCGGCCTGCTGCGCCGCAAGGACGACGAGGCCTTCGCCGTCTGGAAGTGAGGAAGCGAAGAGGCCCGGTGGGCCTGACGCTCGGTCAGGCCCACCGGGCCGGAGCTCGGTAACCGGTCGGGTCACTTCTCCCAGGCGACCCCGCCACCGTCGCGTCGTGAAACCGTACGGACGACCGAGGGCCCGGCAGACGGGTCCGAAGTCCCCGCTCAGCCGCCGTAGACCTGGAACCCCGAGACCTGGCCCGCCGGCCAGCCGGTGTTGGCGGTGAAGGTGAGCCGGAGGTGGCGGGTGGCGACGGCGGCCGGGAGGGTCAGGGTGACGGTGTTGCCGGTGGCGGGGTCGAAGGTGCGGGCGGTGGCCGGCAGCAGCTGGGTGAAGGCGGCGCCGTCGGTGCTGCCGCTCACCGCGACCGTCTGGCTCCTGGTCGACCAGGCCGCGAACGGGGGCAGCGTCAGCACGATCCGGCGCACCCCGGCCACGGTGCCCAGGTCGACCTGGAGCCACTGCGGGAAGGCGTTGTTGGCGCTCTCCCAGTAACTGGCGGGGTTGCCGTCGACCGCGTTGCCCGAGCCGTAGACCTGGGTGTGGCTGCTCTCCGAGGTGGGCCGGTTCAGGGCCAGGTCGACCTCGGGGCCGCCACCCGTCGCGGTGGTCGCCGAGACCTGCCCCGAGGGCGCCGAGACCGCGCCCGCCGCGTCGAGCGCCTGCACGTCGAAGGTGTAACCGGTGGCGGGGGTGAGGCCGTTGACGGTGTACGAGGTCACGTTCCCGGCGACGGTGGCGACCGGCACCGCCGTGGTGCCGGTGATCCGCCGCACCCGGTAGCCGGTGACGCCGACGTTGTCGGTGGCGGCCGTCCAGGCCAGGGCGACCGAGCTGTCGGTGACGGCGGTGACCCGGAGGTTCCCGGGGGCGGTGGGCGGGACGGTGTCGCCGCCCCCGGCCACCGGCGGGGTCGGCCGGGTCGCGGTGACGGCGAGCTGCCCCTTGAGCATCCGGCCGCCGTCCCCGGTCAGCCGCAGGTAGTAGTCGGAGGAGCAGGCGGTGCCGTCCTCGTCCAGGGCGAGGAAGCCGGAGCCGGCCGGTACCCAGGCCTGGGATTCGGCGGTCTTGGCGATCTGGTTGCCCTCGTTGTACTCGTCGAACATCGAGACGTACGCGGAGGCCACGCCCGCCCGGGCCATGTTGTAGAACTGACGCCACATGAAGTCGCCGTGGGCGCGCTGGCGGTCACCCACGCCGCCGGGCAGCACGCAGGGCTGGTAGTCGACGCCGCGCGCGGTGCAGTCCGCCAGGTCGGGCACGGTCGCCACGTTGTAGAAGTTGTCGGCGTCGGCGGCGTTGCCGATCCGGCCGACCATCCACGGCGAGAGCATGTCGAAGGCGTGGTAGACCCCGGTGAACCCGGGCCGGGAGTCCCGGTCGCCGGTGCGCCACCAGGTCGGCACCCCGCCGATGACGTAACACCCCTGCGCCTTGAACCAGTTGACCACGTCCAGGCAGGCGTCCGGGCCGAACGGTCGCTGGCCGTCGTTGAAGCCGAAGCCCCAGATGCACACCACCGGCTTCCCGTTCTGCCGCGCGTACGCGGCCGAGCCGGTGTGGGCGCGCATCTTGCCCGTCCAGTCCGCCTTGATGTCGGTCTGCATGGTCGTCCAGTCGGAGACGTCGTACATCACGTAGAACTTCACGCCCTGCGCCTCGGCCGCCGACCGCACCTTGCCGGCCATCGCGTCGCGGGTCGGGCCCTCGCCGCCGGTCGGGTTGAAGCGCTGGAGCGCGGCGGTGTCGATGCCGTACTCCCGCATCCAGCGGAAGTGCACGTCCACCGTCGACTGGTCGTAGGAGGAGAACAGCGAAGCCGGCTGCCCGTTCCCCAGGTTGGCGAAGGCCGTGCCGTAGGTCCTCGGGTAGTCGCGGACGTCCGGCCACGCGACGATCGCCCGGTTGGCGGCGGACGGCACCTGCCCCCAGTTCTGCGCCCAGTGCCACCACCCGTTCACCGGCGCCCCGTCGCCCGCGCAGGCGAACCACCCCTGGTACCCGACGGTCACCTTCCCGACCACGTCCCCGGGGCCGCTCACCGCGGCGGCGGCCGGCCCGGCGAGTGCCCCCTCGCCGAGCCCGACCGCCCCGGCGACCCCGGCTGCTGTGGCCGCCTGCAGGAACGTGCGCCGCGTGAGACCCATTCGCTTCTCCTTCGACCGGTCGTCCTCGTCAACTCCGCACCCGTGGCGGGCGACTGAAGCGTAATCAGGGCGACATCAGTACGCAATACTCGTGCAGTTAGACGCAAATTTCATTCGTCGGGGCGCAAAAAGAGCCGGCCCGCTCCGGGAGGGAGCGGGCCGGTAGGACGGTCGGACGGGTTCAGCGCCCCTGCCGCCGGAGGCGGCCCGGGCCCTTGGTGCTCAGGCGGAGCAGCAGGCCGATCGCCGGAGCCAGGAGCAGGGTGCTCACGGTCGGGCGGTGGCGGTGGTCGTCAGCTGACCGGCGATCAGGTGGGCGACCAGGAAGGACGGCGCGAGCCAGGCGCCGTTGCGGGCGGCGACCCGGAGCGGATGCCCGCCCCGGCCGTCACCGAAGGGGGCGTGGACGGACCCGTCGTCGGCACCACCTCCGGCCGGGCATGGCGAGGGCGGTTCCGGGCATACGCGCGGACGCCGCACGGTGCGGCGGAGGTCGACGCGACGGAGGGCTCACGGTGGCTGACGGATCGCAGGACGGGAACCGGACGCGCCGGCGCGCCGACCGGTGGGTGCGCGCGTCCGGGCGGGCGGGCTTCGTCGCACGCGGCACCGTGTACCTGCTGGTCGGCTACCTGGCGCTGCGGATCGCCTTCGGTGGCGACGGCTCCGAGGAGGCCGACCGGCAAGGGGCGCTGCAGCACGTGTCGGAGCAGCCGTTCGGCCGGGCCGCGCTCTGGCTGTTGGCCGCCGGCTTCGCCTGCATGACGCTCTGGCGCGCCATGGAGGCCCTGGACGGCGGCCGGGGGAAGCACCGGACGGCCGGCCGGATCCTCAACGCCGGGCGGGCCGTCTTCTACGCCGCCGTCTGCTGGGCGACCGCCGCGTTCGCGGCCGGGGCGGGTGCCTCCGAGAGCAGCGACACCAAGTCCCGCGACTGGACGGCCACCCTGCTGGGCGAGCCGGGCGGCCGCTACCTGGTCGGCGCGGCCGGACTGGTGGTGATCGGCGTCGCCGTCGGTGCCGCCGTCCGCGGCCTGCTGCGGAAGTTCCTCGACAAGCTCGACACCACCGCGATGGCCTCCCGCACCCGCACCGCCGTCACGGCCGTCGGGGTCGCCGGCACCACGGCGCGGGGCGTCGTCTTCGCGGCGGTCGGGCTCTTCCTGCTGCTGGCCGCCATCCGCTTCGACCCCGGCCGTGCCAAGGGGGTCGACGACACCCTCCGCACCTTCGCCGCCACCCCCGCCGGCCCGTGGCTGCTGGCCCTGGTCGCCGCCGGTCTGCTGCTCTTCGGCCTCTTCTCCTACGCCACCGCCCGCTGGCGCCGCCTCTGACGCCACGTCACCGCACGGCCGGGCCGGTTCGCGGAGCCCCGGGACCGGAACCGGGCCGGACGAGGACGAGCACCGAGCCGGAGGAGCACACACTCGATCCCCGGGCCAGGCCACCCGAACGATCCCGGTCGGATCAGGGGGCGCCCGAAGCGGCCCGGTCCTGCTCCTCATCCTGGGAGCCTCCGGCGTCCGCACCCGCGCCCGCGCGGCGCGCCCGCCTCCCGGTGAACGCCAGCGCGCCCGCGACCACCAGCCCCGCCGTCCCGGCGAGGACGGTCTGGACCCGGTAGTCCAGGCCCGCCACCATCGCCCCGCCGAGCAGCAGGGCAAGGCCGGTCGGGGCGAACAGCAGCGTGTTGGCGGTGGCCGCCACCCGGCCCAACAGCTCGCCGGGGGTCTCGCGCTGAACGGCCGTCATGGCGACGACCAGCGCGCAGGGGAGCCCGAGCCCGATGGCCAGGCTGCCGCTGAGGACCACCGGCAGCCACGGGGTGGCCCGGGCCAGGACCCCGAGGGCGAAGAGGGCGAGCCCGGCGGCGGCGAAGGCGCGCTCGGGCAGCCGCCGCATCAGCGCCCCCGCCGCCAGCCCGGCCACCACCGATCCGGCTCCCTGGACCGGCATCAGCACGCCGGAGAACGCGGGACCTCGCCCCAGGCCGGAGTCGATCAGCGCGAAGGTGGCCGAACTGCTCAGCCCCGCCAGCAGCATGGCCGCCCCTCCGGTGAGGACCAGCGGGCGCAGCACGGGGTGCCGCCACAGGAACCGCGCACCCTCGGCGGTCTCGGCCCTCCAGTCCCGTCGCTCGCGCGCGGCGGGCCGCGCCTCGCTCACCTGCAGGAGGCGGTAGGCGGCCGCGGCCAGCAGGAAGGTGCAGGCGTCCAGGGCGGCCACGGCCGGGCCGCCGAAGGCGGTGAACAGCGCGGCCCCGACCGGTGGCGCGATCAGCTTCATGCCCTCCATCGCGGTGTACAGCAGGCCGTTGAAGTCGCCCCGGAGCTCCTCGGGCACCACCGTGGCGACCAAGGCGCTCTCGGCCGCGTCGGCGAGCACCACTCCCCCGCCGACCGCCACCAGCACCGCGAACAGCAGCCAGACGTCGTCCGCGGTGCGCACGGCCAGCGGCGCGGTCATCACCACCGCGAGGGCCAGGTGGACCGCGACCAGCAGCGGCCGGCGCCGGACCCGGTCGGCCAGGGGCCCGATCAGCGGGCCGAACAGGGTGGGCAGCCACAGTCCGAAGCCGACGAAGGCCGCGAGCGCGTCCGATCCGGTGAGCGTCTTGACCCAGACCCCGGCCGCCAGCGCCATGGCCGTGTCACCGAATCCGGAGACGACGACCCCTCCCAGGTAGAGCGCGGCCTCGCGGTCGCGCAGGACGGCCCTCAACTGTCGGCCCATCAGTTCCCCCTCGACGTACGGCGATCAGCGGCACACCCTACCTCCAATCATTTGCTTGGGGGTAGCGCCGATCGCGGCCCTGCCACCCCCACGCGGTTTACTGGCGTCCATGACCGAGACCGATCCCGTCCTGCGCGCACTCGCCCATCCGCTGCGGCTGCGGATGCTCAGCCTGATGTGGCCGGGGCCGATGTCGGCCGCCGAGCTGGCCCGCGAGCTGGCGGTCTCGCACGCCCTGGCCAGCCAGCACCTGCGCCGCCTGGACGGGGCCGGACTGGTCGAGCTGGCCGAGGAGCGCACCCGTCGCGGCGGCAAGGAGCGCCGCTACCGCACCGTCCGGGGCACCCCCCTCTCCGACCGCCAGGACGCCGATCCCCTGCTGGCCGAGACCATGGCGCTCACCCTCCGGGAGCGGGCCGCCCGGCGCGCCCCGGCGGCCGAGGGCGTGACCGTCGACGCCGAACTCTGGGTCGACCCCGAGACCTGGCGGGACGTCAGGAGCCGCCTGGCCGCCCTGGCGCTCGAACTGCACGCCGCCGCCCGCCCCGCCCGCACCCCGGGCACCGAACCGGTCGGCGTCAGCCTGATGGCCTTCCCCCTCCGCGCGGACCCCGACCCCGACCCCGCCCCCGACCCTGACCCCGACCCCAATCGTTGAACGTTCAACGCCACGTCGGATTACCGCCAGCTCCACCGGGCGCCCTGGCCGAGGATCGAGTCATGTCCGAGACCGGAACGGGAAGTTCGAAGGAGACCACGATGACCAACGGTGTGACGGCGCTCGACGGCAAGGTGGCGCTGGTGACCGGCGGCAGCCGCGGCATCGGGGCGGCGGTGGCGCTGCGGCTGGCCGAGGAGGGCGCCCACGTCGCGCTGACCCACCAGGGCTTGCCCGAGGCGGCCGAGGCGGTGGCCGCGAAGATCACCGCGATGGGCCGCAGCGCGCTGGCCGTCCGCGCCGACAGTGCCGACCCGGAGGCCGTGCGCGCCGCGGTGGCGGCGGTGGCCGGGCGGTTCGGGCGGCTGGACGTGCTGGTCAACAACGCCGGGGTCGGCGCCGTGGGCCCGATCGGGGAGATGACGGCGGACCAGGTCGACCGGGTGCTGGCGGTGAACGTCCGGGCGCCGTACCTCTACGCCCAGGCCGCCGCCGAGCACCTGGGCGAGGGCGGACGGATCGTCGGCATCGGCAGCTGCATGGCCCGGCGCACCGCCTTCCCCGGCGGCTCGCTCTACGCCACCAGCAAGGCCGCGCTGTCCGGACTCACCAAGGCCCTGGCCCGCGAGCTCGGCCCGCGCGGCATCACCGTCAACCTGGTCCACCCCGGCCCGGTCGACACCGACATGAACCCGGCCGACGGCGAGTCGGCCGCGTTCCAGCACGGCTTCACCGCCCTCGGCCGCTTCGGCACCCCCGCCGAGGTGGCGGACGCCGTCGCGTACCTGGCCGGCGAGGGCGCCCGCTACGTCACCGGCGCCGAGCTCGACGTCGACGGCGGCTTCGCGGTCTGATCCCGGAGGCCCGCCGCCCGGGGCCTGCCGCCCGCCTCCCGGGGCCCGACACCTGACGCGGGCTCAGCGCTCCGCCAGCACCACCACCGCGTCCTGCGCGCCGAGCAGCAGCGGTGCGCCCCGCGCCGGGTTGAGGAAGACCCCGTAGGAGGGCGGTTCGTGGCTGCGGTCCGCCCGCCAGTAGCCGATGGCGGTCTCGTTCCGCCGGCGCGCCGCCTCGACCAGGGTGGTGAAGTCGGCCGGGTGGCCGGGGCGGAGGTAGTCGGCGGCCGGCTTCAGGTAGATCTCCGAACTGTCGGGGTCGAACAGGTCGGTGAAGACCGCGTGCAGTTTGGGGTTCTCGGCCAGCTGGGTCAGCAGCAGGGTGATCACCTTGGTGGAGACGATGAAGTCGTCGGCCTTGGTGACCTGGGCCACCTCCCGGTTCGCGTCGTCGTTCATCTCGGTGACGATCGAGTACGGGTCACCGAGGCCGTCCTCGATGTCGCGCAGGTGGAGCAGGGTCACCAGGGTGCGGTCGTCCGCCGCGTCGGGCGCCACCGTCTCGTCGCTGAGAACCACCACGTGCTGGTAGTCGCCGAGGCCGAGCGCCTCCAGCGAGGAGCGCTTGGTCGGCTCGCAACGGCGGTGCCCCACGGTCAGGTTGGCGAGGTCGCGGACGGTCTCCCGCGGCTCCCAGGGAGCGGCCACGTCCAGCACCGAGCCAGGCTCGACGAAGCTGTCCAGCAGCCGGATCAGCTTCGTCGAGCGGGAGTTCTGGCCGACCACCAGGGTCCGGTCGGGCACCCGGCGTTGGCGCGGCGCGGAGGTGATCGCCGCCTCGGCCACGGGCGGCCTCCCGTGGCCGAGGCGGATCATCAGGTCGTCCTCGGCGACCACGATCAGCTCGTCCTCGGCGGTGATCACCGTCCCCATCGGCGGGTTGAGCAGCACCTCACCGGCACTCCGGCACAGCCCGGCCAGTGCGCCGACCTCGTAGGCGTGCAGCGCCTCGCCGTAGGTCGATCCGGCGAGCGAGGGCTCGGCCCGCAGGTAGAACTCGTTGCCGACGAAGCTCAGCAGCTCGTTCAGCACACTCGACAGGCCGCGCTGCCGGTGCGCCTGGGCGATCAGCCGCACCGCGATGTCGTCCCCGTCGATCACCAACGCGCCCTCCCCGGCGGCCAGTCGGGCCGCCGGCAGGTTCTCCGAGTCCTGCACCGCGGCGACCAGCCCGGGGCGGGCCGGCCCCCAGGCGCGGCCGCTGAGCAGCAGCAGGATCTTCACCACGTCGATGTCGCCGTCGTCGCCGACCGGCGGCAGCACCAGGATCGACCGGGCCGTGTCGGGGCTGACCAGCTCCAACTCACCGCGCACCAGCGGGTTTCCGGAACGGCAGATGACCCGGGTGCGCCCGGTGTCGGCGATCCGGGAGCGGATCGCCTCCTCCATCGCCACCTTGTCCTGGTCGGCCAGCACCACCACGCAGGAGCGCCGCTCGCTCTGGTTGGCCTCCACCAGCTCCCCGATCACCGTGAAGACCTGGTCCGACCAGCCGAGCACGATGGTGTGCCCGCTCTCGATCAGCGGGGAGCGGCCCTTGCGCAACTGCCGGATGCGCTGGTCGAGTCCGGTGGTGAGCACGCCGATCAGCGCGCTGACGATGAAGATGCCGCCGATGGTCACCACCAGCATCAGGAAGAGGAAGAGCGGCCCTCCGGTGTCGCCGCCCATGGTGCCCGGGTCCAGGGTGCGCAGCAGGCTCATCCAGGCCACGCCGGGCCAACCGCCGTTGCTCTCCGCGTCGGTGTCGGTGAGCAGCACCACCGAGGTGGAGACCAGGGCGATCAGCAGCACCGAGGCGAGCCCGAGCCAGCCGATCAGGGCCGGGGTGCCCCGGTCCATCGTGCCGTCGAACCAGTACCGGAGCCGACCGCGAAGCCGTCTGAACACCACCGAACCCCCTCACGCCGCCCTCGGCCCGAGCACGGTACCCCGCGCGGGCCAACCCCCTTCCGCCGACAGGCCGTTCGGACACCGAGGACCGACCGACCGTCACCCGGCCGAGTGGCGGGCCGCCTTCACCGGGTTGACCGCGCGGGCACCCGCCGAGGCCACCGTGAAGATCGTCTGCCGTATGCTGCGGTGACACCGAACGCACGTACCAGCCCGCACCGGCGGGCCGAGGGGGACACCAGCATGATGGGACCAGCGCACTCGCTGTCGGGCGCCGCCGCCTGGCTCGGAGTGGGCGCCGCCGCGGCCCTCCTGGACCAGCCGATGCCCTGGCCGGTCCTGCTCGCCGGAGCGCTGATCTGCGCCGGGGCGGCCCTCGCCCCGGACCTCGACCACAAGGCCGCGACGATATCCCGGGCCTTCGGGCCGGTCTCCCGCACGCTCTGCGAGATCATCGACAGGCTCTCGTACGCCACCTACAAGGCCACCCGGACGAAGGCCGACCCGCGCCGCTCCGGTGGCCACCGCACCCTCACCCACACCTGGCCCTGGGCGCTGCTGTGCGGCGCCGGAGCGGCCGCGGCCTGCGTCTACGGCGGCCGTTGGGGCGTGCTCGCGGTGCTCTTCGTGCACATGGTGCTGGCGATCGAGGGCCTGCTGTGGCGTCACGCGCGGGCCTCCAGCGACGTGCTGGTCTGGCTGCTCGGCGCGGCCGGCGCCTGGATGCTGGCCGAGGTGCTGGACCGGCCCGGCAACGGATCCGGCTGGCTGTTCGAGGGCGCCGGCCAGGAGTACATGTGGGTCGGACTCCCCGTCGCCCTGGGCGCGTTGGTGCACTGCATCGGTGACGCGCTGACCGTCTCCGGCTGCCCGGTGCTGTGGCCGATCCCGATCGGGCGCAAGCGCTGGTACCCGATCGGCCCGCCGAAGCCGATGCGCTTCCGGGCCGGCAGCTGGGTCGAACTCAAGGTCCTGATGCCGGTGTTCGCCGGTCTCGGCGGCATCGGCGCGCTGGCCGCCCTCCAGCTGATCGGCTGACCGGGCGCCGGAGAGCGCCGACGACCACACGGCCCCGGCCGCCCCGTCAGATCCCCGAAGCGGGGAGCAGCACGAGGCGGTCGGGGTCGAACGGCATCCAGCGCGGTTCCTCGCCGCGCCCCAACAGCCGTACGCGGCACCAGGACTGGCCGTGGGCCGGGCGCCACCAGGCGTTGATCCGCCCGACCGCCCAGTCGCCGTCGGCGAAGTCGACCTCGACCGGCTGGTAGGCGGGCTCGACCTCCTCCTCCGGAGGCTGCCAGGCACTCTTCTGCTGACCGTCCGTCATGGTTCGCCCTCCTCGGCCCGGATCCGAAAACTCTACAGAGCTGTAGATGCCCACGGGCGGACCTGACAAGCGGCGGGCCGGACACCTCCAGGTCCCGGCCCGCCCTCCCGCGCGTCAGCCGACGTTGACCCCGTAGTCCAGGGCGATGCCGCGCAGGCCGGAGGCGTACCCCTGGCCGATGGCGCGGAACTTCCACTCGGCGCCGTGCCGGTAGAGCTCGCCGAAGATCATGGCGGTCTCGGTGGAGGCGTCCTCCGTCAGGTCGTAGCGCGCGATCTCGCGGCCGTCCGCCTGGTTCACCACCCGGATGAAGGCGTTGCGGACCTGGCCGAAGCTCTGGTTGCGGCTGTCCGCGTCGTAGATGGAGACCGGGAAGACCACCTTCGCCACCGCCGCGGGCACCGTGGCGAGGTCGACCTTGATCTGCTCGTCGTCGCCGTCCCCGCCGCCGGTGAGGTTGTCGCCGCTGTGCTCGACCGAACCGTCCGGGCTGCGCAGGTTGTTGAAGAAGACGAAGTGCTGGTCCGTCAGGACCCGCCCCTGCGCGTCGCAGAGGATCGCGCTGGCGTCCAGGTCGTGGTCGGCACCCGTCGTGGTGCGCACGTCCCAGCCCAGTCCGACGATGACCGAGGTCAGGCCGGGCGCCTCCTTCGTCAGTGAGACGTTGCCGCCCTTGGCCAGCGTGACTCCCACGTCGCCCCTCCAGGTGTGTCCTGCCCGCAGGTCGACCCACGGGCACCGTACGTTCCTGCGAATCTACAACACTGTAGATCGAAACGCGGCGGCACCGCCCGGACGCCCGGAGCACCGCAACCGCCCCGTGCTAATTTACGTCGCTGTAAATGCCCGATACGCCCGCCCAACAGGACTGATCCCCGTGCCGCATGACCTCGAGGACCCCCGGACCACCGCGACCGCCCGGCGCGCACCGGCCGGTCTGCGCCCGCGCGGCCTGGTCGACCTGCGCGGCGGCGGCGCCGTCCCCCGTGCCCTCACCTACCCGCCCGGCGCGGTGGTCGTCGTCTCCGGCCTGCCGGGCAGCGGCAAGAGCACCGCGCTCCACCAGTGGGCGGCCGCCGCCCCGGTGATAGACCCGCGCACCACCCACCTGGCCTGCGAGGCCGTGATGCCCGCCTGGCTCCCCTACCCGGTCTACCGGCCCTGGGCCCGGCTGCGGCACTTCCACCGGCTGCACACCAGCGCGCGCGACGGCGCCGAACTCCTGGTCCACGACTGCGGCAGCCGCTCCTGGCTGCGCCGTCACCTGGCCCGGCTGCTCGCACCCCAGGGCCGCGAACTCCACCTGGTCATCCTCGACGTCGGCAGCGCCGAGGCCCTGACCGGCCAGCGAGCCCGGGGCCGCTCGGCCCCGCGCCGCACCTTCGCCCAGCACGACCGCGGTCTCGGCCGGCTGGTCCGCGCCCTGCGCGCGCACGGGGCGGCGGCCGCTCCGGAGACCGCCTCCGTCACCCTGCTCGACCGCTCGGCCCGCGAGCGGCTGCCCCGGGTCACCTTCGACGCGGCATGACGGAGCCCCTGCGGGCCGAGCCCGGAGGCTCGGCCCGCAGGGGCTGTCGGGGCCTCAGGGCCCTTCGGGTCAGCCGACGCTGACGGCGCTCCAGGCCGCGGCCACCGCGTTGTACTCGGCGCTGCCGGTGCCGTACAGGTCCTTCGCGGCGTTCAGGGACGCGGTGCGGGCGCCCTTGTAGTCCGTGGTGGAGGTCATGTAGACGGTCAGCGCGCGGTACCAGACCGCGGCCACCTTCTGGTTGCCGATGCCGGTCACGGTCGAGCCGTTGCAGGTCGGGCTGTTGTAGGTGACGCCGTTGACGGTCTTGCTGCCGCTGCCCTCGCTGGCCAGGTAGAACCAGTGGTTGCCCACGCCCGAGGAGTTGTGCACGTCGAGCTGGCCGACCTTGCGGGTCCAGCAGTCGGCCGAGCGGCCGTCGAGCGAGGGCTTGTCCATCCGGCGCAGCCACGGCGGGGTGGACTGGTCGCTGAACAGGTAGTCGCCCTTGTCGACCGCGTTGTTGGCGTACCACTCGACCATGGTGCCGAAGATGTCGCTGGTGGCCTCGTTGAGGCCACCGGACTCACCGCTGTAGCGCAGGTTGGCGGTGGCGCTGGTGACGCCGTGGGTCATCTCGTGGCCCATGGTGTCGAGGTCGACCTGCTCCGGGTCGGTGACGCCGTCGCCGTCGCCGGTCATCATGCAGAAGCAGCTGTCGGACCACTGGGCGTTGTCCCACTTGGTGCCGACGTGGACGAAGACGGTGGCGCCCTTGCCGTCGTTCTTGATGCCCCGGCGGTTGAAGGTGTTCTTGTAGTAGTCGTACGTCCAGGCCGTGTTGGCGTGGGCGTCGACGGCGGCGGTGGAGCGGTCGGTGGAGAACTTCCTCCCGTCGCCCCAGACGTTGTCCGCGTCGGTGAACAGCGTGCCGGAGCTCGCGTTGATCGAGGAGGACGAGACGTTCTTGGCGTCCTTGGTGACGTGGCCGCGGGTCGGGTCGATCAGCGCGTAGCCGCCGGAGGTCTGCGCGGTGGTGTCGATGGAGACGTCGCCGGTGTACTCCGAGTGCCCGGTGCCGACGGCCTGGTGCTCGGCGGCGTAGGCCTCGATCTGCTCGCCGCTGCCGGCGTCGGTGACCACGATCTTCCCGGCCGGCTGGCCGTGGTCGCCCACGCCCGCGACGGTGGTGCGCCAGGCCAGCCGCGGGGTGCCGTCGGCGGCCCAGATGATCAGCTCCGGGGTGGAGGTGGCGGCCGTGATGCCCTCGGCCTGGCCGAGGGCGTGGGCGGCGCTGGCCTGGGCGGGGACGGCCGGCTTGGTCGACTTGACCTTGGGGTCGTGGGCCTTGCCGGCCGACTTGTCGAGCAGCTTGCCGTGCGCGTTCTGATGCACCACCAGGTCGCCGCCGACGACCGGCAGGCCCTGGTAGGTGCGGTCGAAGCGGACGTGCTGGGTGCCGTCCGCGTCGACGATGACGTCCTTGACGACCAGGTCCTGGCCCGCGCCGAAGCCGAAGACTCCGGGGTTGTGGGCGACGTTGGCCTTGGCGTCGGCTATCGCCGCGTCACGGCCGGAGGCGGCGGTCGCCGCTCCGGTCTGGAAGGTGACGGCGACGAGCGCGGCGGTGACCGCGATGGCTCCGGCCGCGAGGTGGCGGCGCTGAGAGGAGGTGGGGCTCACTCTGACTCCAGTCGGGGTAGCTGTGAAGAGCTGCGACAGAGCTTGACGGTGAGCCGCCAAAGAAGGCCATCCTTACCCGGCCATCTTGATCAGACCGTGTCCAAGAACGACCGAAACCGTTCAATTACCCGACCGGTCGAAGTACTTGACCCCCTCACCGACCAGGCGGTATTGCGCCGGTGACGCGCTGCGGGACGCCGAGCGGATTGCCGTCCAGCAGCTCCGGCGGGAGCAGTTCGGGCGGGGTGTTCTGGTAGACCACCGGGCGCAGCCAGCGCTCGACCGCGGTGGCGCCGACGGAGGTGGAGCCGGAGGTGGTGGCCGGGTACGGGCCGCCGTGGTGCATCGCGGGGGCGACCGCGACGCCGGTCGGCCACTGGTCCACCACCAGACGGCCCGCCAAGGGGCGCAGGCGCTCCAGCAGGGCGGCCGCCTCCGGTCCGCGCTCGTCGGCCGCCAGCTGGACGGTCGCGGTCAGGTTCCCGGCCAACCGGCCCAGCACCGACTCCAGTTCGGCCCGGTCCCGGTAGCGGACCAGGACGGTCACCGGGCCGAAGCACTCCTCCCGGAGCTCCTCGGTCAGCTCCGCCGCGTCCACCGCCAGCACCCCGGCGCGGACCGCGAGGCCGGCCCCCTCGACCGGTGCCGGGCCGGCTGCCAGCAGCACCCTGACGCCCGGCACCGCGGCCCGGCGCCCGACACCCGTCAGGAACGCCTCCCGCATCCGGCGGTCCAGCAGCGGCCCCGCCCCGGTCGCGGCGGCCGCCGCGACCACCGCCTCCTCCAGTCGGTCCGCCCCGGCCGGGACCAGGACCAGGCCGGGCTTGACGCAGAACTGGCCGCTGCCGAGCGTGAAGGAGGCGGCGAGCCCGGCGCCGATCTCCTCCGCCCGGGTGGCGGCGGCCCGTTCGGTGACCACCACCGGGTTGAGCGAGCCGAGCTCGCCGTGGAAGGGGATCGGCACCGGCCGGGCGGCGGCGATGTCGTGGAGGGCCCGCCCGCCGCGCACCGAGCCGGTGAAGCCGACCGCCGCCACCAGCGGGTGCCGGACCAGCTCCGGCCCGGCCTCGAAGCCGTGCACCAGGCCCACCACCCCCTCCGGCAGGCCGAATCGGGCCGCCGCCCGGCGCAGCAGGCCCGCGCAGAGCTCGCTGGTGGCCGGGTGGTCCGGGTGGGCCTTGACCACCACCGGGCAGCCGGCCGCCAGGGCACTGGCGGTGTCGCCGCCGGGCACGCTGAAGGCGAGCGGGAAGTTGCTGGCCGAGAAGACCGCGACCACGCCCAGCGGGACCTTCATCCGACGCAGGTCGGGGCGGTTCAGGGCGGGATCGGCGTGGTCGATCGCCACGTCCAGGAACGCGGCCTTCTCCACCTGCCCGGCAAACTCCCTCAACTGGTAGGTGGTGCGGGCGAGTTCACCGGCCAGCCGGGCCGGGCCGAGCGCGGTCTCGGCGTCGGCGGCGGCGACCACCTGCGCGGCCGCCGCCTCCAGCCCGTCGGCGGCGGCGCGCAGCAGCGCGGACCGCACCGCGCGGTCGGCCAGCGCGGGGAGGGCCGCGGCGGCGGCCCGGACGGCCCGGTCGACCTCGGCCGGGCCCGCCTCGGCGGCCACCACCGCCCCGGGCTCGCCGGTCCTCGGGTCGGAGGTGCGGACCGGCTGCGGATCAACTGCCTTGGTTTCCATGGGACTCCCTCGGGTCGTCGGGCGCGGGTCAGGCGCGCGGGGGTTCCAGCTCGGTGAAGTGACCGCCGATCAGCCGGGCGTCCACGTGGCCGGGGTCGAGCGGGCCGTGCACGGCCAGCACCTTCTCGGCGTACTCCTCGGCGTCGTCCTGCGGCCGGTAGCCGAGCGCGCGGGCCGTGCTCAGGTCCCACCAGGCGCGGGTGTTGGCGCTGATGCCGTTGACGACGGTGTGCCGGGCGAGCGGGGGTGCGAGGGGGGCGGTGAGCGCGGCGTGCACCAGGCGGGCGCAGTCGCCCGGGCTCAGCCAGGTGGAGAGCATCCTGACCGAGCGCGGCTCCTCGAAGCAGGACCCGATCCGGATGGTCACCGTCTCGATGCCGTGGCGGTCGGCGTAGAGCGAGGCGAGGTTCTCGGCGAAGGCCTTGGAGAGGCCGTAGTTGGTGTCGGGCCGCTGCGGCGCGTCCGCGCCGATCAGGTCGCCGCTCCCCGGGGCGGGCAGCGGGGTGAACCCGACCGCGTGGTTGCTGCCGGCCACCACCACCCGGCGGACACCCTCGGCCCGGACGGCCTCGTAGAGGTGGTACGTGCCCTGGACGTTGGCGCCCAGGATGTTCTCGAAGGTGTCCTCCAGGGAGATTCCCCCGAGGTGCACCACGGCGTCCACCCCGCGCACGGCCTCGCGGACGGCGTCCGGGTCGCGCAGGTCGAAGGCGAGGGAGGCGGGTGCGTCGGCGAGGGGCCGGACGTCCGCCAGGCGCAGCCGGTGGCCCAGGGCGGGCAGCCGGGCCCGCAGGTGGGCGGCGACTCCACCGGCGGCGCCGGTGAGCAGGACGGTGCGGGGCTCGGTCATCGCGGTGGGCCCTCCGGTCGGGCGGGAGTCGATCGGAACTCCTGGGCCAGCTCGGCCAGGAGGTGCTGACGGTGCCCCGGCAGCAGGCCGAGGTGGTAGAGGCTGAGCCGGCTCGCGCCCGCCTCGCGCAGGCCCCGGACGTGCGCGGCCAGGGCGTCGGGGTCGGCGGGCGGGAGCGCGGTGACGTAGGCGTCGACGGCGGTGCCCGTGGCGGCCGCCGCGCGGACCAGGTCCGCGCTGGCCTCCCCGGTCGGCCAGCACGGCACCAGCAGGGCGTCGACCTGGCCGGCCGCGCTCGCGGTCAGGCCCGGGGAGGGGCCGGTGGCCCACGGGTCCGGGTGGGCGTGCAGGGTGATCGACGCCCCGGGCGCCGCAGCACGGACGGCGGCCGTCACCCGTCCGAGCAGTCCGTCGGTGGCCGCCTGACGGACCGCCAGCAGGGCGGCCGCGGTCTCCTCCGGCAGCGGGCCGCCGCCGCGGGCGGTGCCGCGCAGCAGCTCCACCGTCTTCTCCTCGTCCAGGCCGTGCCGGCGCCAGCCGTGACGGCAGGCCCCGCAGCAGCAGACGGAGAGCGCCCGCAGGGCCTCCGGCGGGTAGGCGCCGTCGCTCTTCTCGTGGCATCCCAGGTGAACGGCGCCGAGCTGGCCCGCCGACTCCAGCGACACCGTCCGGACCGCCTCGCCCGGCAGCCCGTGCAGGGCCTCCGCGGCCAGGGTCGCGCAGTGCTGCCGGACCGGTTCGTGGGAGGGGCAGAGCGCGTACGGGTAGTGCTCGCCGTGGCAGTTGACCACGGACACGGCCGGGTTCAGGTACCCGAGGCGGGAGTTGTGGGCGAGGACGATCCAGGCGTTGACCGGGATCCCCTCGGCCGCGAGGACCTCCACCGCCTCGCCGGCCGGGTCGGGCTGCGCCATCCAGTCCGCGGCGAGCGGGGTGAGCCGGTGGCCGGCCCAGGCCTCGGGCCGCAGCGGCCGGTAGAGCGCGGCGTACCGGGCGTCGACGAAGGAGCGCTCCGGGTGGAGCGGGGTGGCCGCCCGGGTGGAGTGGTAGCTGAGGGCCAGCGTGACCGCGTCGGCACCGCAGGCGCGGAAGCGGTCGGCGAAGGCCGGATCGCCGAGGACGTCCCACGGGTAGGCGTGCACGGAGACGGTCGGGTGGTTCACCAACGGGGCCTCCGCTTGCGGAAGTCGGGCTCGAACTGCTGCCGGTAACCGGTGTCGTCGCGTTCCCGGATCCCGCAGCGCAGGTAGTTCTCGTGCAGCCGGGCCAGCGCGTCCGGGTCGAGCTCGACGCCGAGCCCGGGCCCCGCGGGCACCCGCACCGCGCCGTCGACGATCGGCAGTGGATCCGCCACCACGTCGGTGCCGAGTTGCCAGGGGGTGTGGGTGTCGGCGGCGTAGCTCAGTTCGGGGAGCGCCGCGCCGAGGTGGGTCATGGCGGCCAGGCTGATGCCCAGGTGGCTGTTGGAGTGCATGGAGACGCCGACGCCCCAGGTGCGACAGATCGCGGCGAGCTCGGCCGAGCGGCGCAGCCCGCCCCAGTAGTGGTGGTCGGCGAGCACCACCCCGACCGCCCCCGCGGCGAAGCCCGGGGCGAGGTCGTCGGGGGCGACCACGCACATGTTGGTGGCCAGCGGCATCGGCGCCTCCCGAGCCACCTCGGCCATCCCGGGGATGCCGGGGGTCGGGTCCTCCAGGTACTCCAGCAGGCCCGCCGTGTCGGCCGCGACCTTGCGCGAAGTCTCCACCGTCCAGGCCGCGTTGGGGTCCAGTCGGAGCGGGTGGGCGGGGAAGGCCTCGCGCAGCGCCCGGACCGCCTCGATCTCCTGCTCCGGCGGGAGGACGCCGCCCTTGAGCTTGAGCGAGCCGAAGCCGTACCGCTCGACCATCAGGCGGGCCTGAGCGACGATCCCGTCCGGGTCGAGCGCCGGGCCCCACTCGTCCTCCGGCTCGCCCGGGTGGCCCGCCCACTTGTAGAACAGGTAGCCGGAGTACGGGACTTGGTCGCGGACCGGGCCGCCCAGCAGGTCGGCCACCGGCCGGCCGGTGATCCGGCCCTGGAGGTCCAGGCAGGCGACCTCGAACGGGCTCACCACCTTGAGCGCGGTCTTCTGCGGGCTGGAGCCACCGGTCAGGCCGTGCCGGTCGGGTGCGTCGGTGCCGCCGAGCGCCCGGGTGGTCCGGCGCAGCAGGTCGTTGGTGTGGAAGGGGTCGAGGCCGACCAGGGCGGGTGCGACGGTGCGCAGGAGCTCCAGGTGGGAGGCGTCGCCGTAGGTCTCGCCGAGGCCGGTGAGGCCGTCGCCGCAGTCCAGCTGGACGATCGCGCGCAGCGCCCAGGGCTGGTGCACACCGGCCGAGTTGAGCAGCGCCGGGTCGGCGAAGGCGACCGGGGTGACGGTCACCGCGCGGACCCGCATCAGGCGGCCGTGGCGGTGAGGGCGGCGCGGCCGCGGGCCAGGATGCCGGCCAGCTGCTCCAGGTGCTCGGGCGTGGGGTCCACCAGCGGGGGACGGACGGTGCCGAGGTCGAGGCCGGAGAGCCGGGCCGCGGCCTTCACCAGCGCGACCGCGTAGCCGGGCACCTTGTCGCGCAGGGCGACGAACGGCAGGTAGAACTCGGCGAGCAGCAGCTGGACGGTGGCCTGGTCGCCGCTGCGCACGGCCCGGTTGAAGGCGGTGGCGATCTCCGGGGCGAAGCACAGGACGGCGGAGGAGTAGCTGCCCACGCCGATCGCCTCGTAGGCCTGGACGGAGAGTTCGGCGGTGGGCAGGCCGTTGAGGAAGCCGAACGCGGCGGCCCGGGGGTGGCCGCTGGACCGGACGGCGGTGACCAGGCGCAGCATGTGGTCGACGTCGCCGCGGCCGTCCTTGATGCCGGCCACGGTGGGGATGTCCAGCAGGGCGACGGCCGCCGCCTCGTCGAGCACGGCGGTGGCGCGCTGGTACACGGTGACCGGCAGGTCGGTGGCACCGGCGACGTAGCGGACGTGGTCGACCAGGCCGCTGGGGGGCGCGGAGACCAGGTAGGGCGGGAGCAGCAGCAGGCCGTCGGCACCGGCCTCGGCGGCGGTGCGGGCGAACTCGTGGGCGGCGCGCGGCCCGCCGCCGCAGCCCGCCATCACCGGCAGGCGGCCGCCGGCCACCTTGACGGCGGTGCTCACCACGTCCCGGTACTCGGCGTGCGAGAGGGCGGTGAACTCGCCGGTGCCACAGGCGACGAAGAGCGCGTCCGGGCCGGCCGCGACCTGCCGCTCGACGTGCTCGGCGAAGGCCGGGAGGTCGACGGTGTCGTCCGCGGTGAACGGGGTCAGTGGGAAGGACAGCAGCCCGTTCGAGTACATGGGGTCTCCTTGGGTCGGTGGTGCCGGTTGGTGGGGTGAGGGTGCGTCAGCCCTTGACGTGCGTCAGCCCTTGACGGCGCCGGAGGTGAGGCCGCGCATGAACTGCCGCTGCATGGCGAGGAACACCAGCACGCTGGGCAGCAGGGCGAGCAGCGAGGAGGCGAGCAGCACGCCGATCCCGACCTCCTCGTCGGCGCGCAGCGTGCGCAGCGCGATGGGCAGGGTGAACTGCCGGGCGTCGGTGGCCACCAGCAGCGGGAGCAGGTACTGGTCCCAGATCATGGTGAAGCCGAAGATGCCGATCACGCCCAGGGCGGGGCGGCAGAGCGGGAGGATGACGGACCAGAAGATCCGCAGGTCGCCGGCGCCGTCCAGGCGGGCGGCCTCCTCCAGCTCGACCGGGATCTCCTTCATGAACTCGGCGGTGACCAGGATGGAGAAGGCCCAGGCCCCGACCGGGAGGATCATCCCGAACAGGCTGCCCACCAGGTCCAGGTCGGAGAGCACCAGGGAGAGCGGGATGGCCAGCACCTCCTCCGGCAGCATCATCGTGCTGAGGACCAGCAGCAGCACCAGGTGCATGCCGCGGAACCGCTTGCGGGCCAGGGCGTAGGCCGCGCTGACGCTGACCGCGATCTGCAGCAGCAGTCCGCCGCCCACCACCAGGAAGGAGTTGGTGAGGTAGAGCAGGACGTCGCGGTCGACGGCGGCCTGGAAGTTGGCCAGGGTCAGGTGGGTGGGGAGCAGGGTGAGCGAGGTCGGGTCGGTGACCTTGGAGAAGGCGCTGGAGACCAGGGCCAGCAGCGGCCCGGCGAAGACCAGCACCAGGGCCAGGTACAGGACGCCCCGCGCGGCCCAACTCACCGGCCCTCTACGGGAGTCCAGCCCTAGCGCGGTGTCGGTGACCCGGGCCCTGCGGCCGGTCCGTTCGGCGTTCACTGCGACTCCCTTCCCTTGCCGCCCCGGCGGGCGCGGACGGCCAGTGTGAGGACCACGGTCGCGGCCAGCAGCACCACGGATCCGGCAGCGGCGACGCCGAGTTCGTTGCGCTCCAGGCCGAGCCGGTAGATCAGCGTCATCACCACGTCGGTCGAGCCGTTGGGCCCGCCGTTGGTGAGCAGGAAGATCTCGGTGAAGACCCGCAGCCCCCGGATCGCCGCGAGGGTGACCAGGATGGCGAAGGCGGGGCGCAGCGCCGGCAGCGTCACGTGCCACACCCGGCGCCGGACGCCCGCGCCGTCCACGGCGGCCGCCTCGTACAGGGTCCGGTCGACCCCGGCCAGCGCCGCCAGGAAGATCATCATGTCGTAGGGGGCACCGCGCCAGATCCCGACCGCCATCACCGAACCGAGCGCGCTGTCCTCGCTGTTGAGGAACTGCGACGGCCCCGAGCCGAGCCAGCCGAGCAGGGTGTTCACCGCCCCGTCGGCCGCCGGGTAGTAGAGGATCCGCCAGACCTCGGCGACCACCGCCATCGCGGCGACGGTCGGCAGGAAGACGGCCGTGCGGACGAACCAGAGGTGCCGGGCCTGCCCCTCCAGCAGCAGCGCCAGCGCCAGGCCGACCAGCACCGAGCCGCCGGTCTGACCCACCGCCAGCAGCACGGTGTGCCAGACCGCCGTCAGGAAGGCGTCGTCGGTGAGCACCTGACGGTAGTTCTCCGCCCCCACCCAGCGGTCGCCCAGGTAGGGGCGCACCTCGTGGAAGCTCATCGCGACCGCCCGGCCGGCGGGGACGAACTTGAACAGCGCGAAGAGGAGCAGCGCGGGGGCCAGGAACAGCCAGGGGACCAGGGCGGGCCGGCCCCGCCGGTACCACCGGCGGGCCGGCCGGCCGGGCAGCGCCCCCGCCGGGCGGGGGCTCCGGCCGGCGGGGGCGGGCCTCGGAGCGCGGTCCACGCCGGTGGCCGCCATCAGGAGCCGGCCCCCTGCTTCTTGAGCTCCGCCGCGAAGGTCGAGGCGAGCTTGTCGAGGGCGGCCTTGGGGTCGGAGCCGCAGTCGGCGACCACGGCGTTGAGCGTCTCCGACGAGGCCTGCCGGAACGGTGTCCACTCGGGGACCGCCGGGGCGTAGCGTCCGGCCTCCCGGTACACCTTGTCGAACACCTGCCAGCGGGCGTCGGTGCGCTCGGCCGCCAGGTCGACGGTCCGGTTCACCGGGAGGCGGACCACGGTGCCGTCGGTGTCACCCGCCATGCCGGTCCGCTGCCCCTGCGGCCCGGCCAGGTACTCGGCGTACCTCTGCTGGCCGTTGGGGTTCTTCGAACCCGCCATCAGGTAGACGTTCTCGCCCTCCGCCAGCACCGCGCTCTTCCCGCCGGGCCCGGCGGGCAGCGGCACCACCTCGTACTTGTCCTTGCCGAGGCTCTTGTCGAACCGGGCCATGTTGTACGGCCCGGTCAGGTAGATCCCGCCCTTGCCGGTCTCGAACAGCGGGTGCGCCTGGGTGGTCTCGGCGGTGACGGCGCCGGGGACCACGCTCTTGTCGGTGCAGAACTGCTTCTTCAGCCGCTCGACGGCCGCCACCGAGCGCTCGCCCGCGATCGCGGGCTTGAGGCTGCCGGGTTCACCGGTGAAGTAGTCGCCGCCCGCGGACCACAGGAAGCTGGAGGCGTACCAGTCCAGGTAGCCGCGCTTGGTGCTGCCGGGGACGACGTAGCCGTAGGTGTCGGCCTTGCCGTTGCCGTCCGGGTCTCCGCTGGTGAACGCGCTGGCCAGGGCGTCGAGTTGGTCCCAGCTGGTGGGCTGCGCCAGGCCGAGCTTCTCCCGCCAGTCCTTGCGGACCAGCAGGGCGAAGGTCTGTGCGGAGAACGGCACGCCGTAGTACTTGCCGTCGGCGGCCCGGGCGGCGTCCCAGGCCTGCGGGATCAGCTGGTCCCCGCCGGCCACCCTGCCCTTGTCGACCTGGCGGACCAGACCCTGCTTGACCAGGGTGCCCAGCTGCGCGGTGTCGTTGACGATCAGGTCCGGCAGCTTCTTCTGCGCGGCGGCCTGCTGCAGCTTGGTCTCGAAGTCGTCGAACAGCGCGGTGACGTGGGCCGGGACACCGGTGGCGGCGGTGAAGTCGGCGGCCAGCTTCTGGTGGGTCTTCTCGGTGTTGGAGCCCGGGGGCTTGCGCACCCAGATCTCCAGGGGGGCCTTGTCGTCACCGGACGCGGTGGACCCGCTGCCGTCGCTGCCGCAGGCGGCCACGGAACTCAGGGCGAAGGTGACGGCGAGGGAGACGGCGAAGGCTCGTGCGGCTCTGCTGAGCATCGGCGTTCCTGTCTACATATGTGGACGATATCTCTGTGCGTGGAACCTTGCCAGGTGAAAGTAGGGCAGCTGTACGATGCGAGTCAACAGTCCCGGTACACGGATGTGGATGGAGAACCGATGGCCACTGGCCAGCCCGAGGCCGCGACGGTGAAGTCCGCGGAACGCACCGTGCGCATCCTGGAGACCCTCGCCGCCTCGCCCACCCGACTCACCGTCAACGACCTGCAGGAGCGCCTCGGTTACCCGCGCAGCAGCCTGCACGCGCTGGTCAGGACCCTGCGGGAGCTCAAGTGGGTGGAGGCCGACGAAACCGGCTCCGCCTTCGGCGTCGGCCCGCACGCGCTGCTCTCCGGCACCGCCTACCTCGACCGCGACCCGGCCCTGCCGTACGCCCAGGAGGCACTGGAGGCGCTGCGCGACGCGATCGGCTACACCGTGCACTTCGCCCGCCGCGACGACGCCTACGTGCTCTACCTCGCCACCCGCGACTCGCGCGAGAACGTCCGCGCCGTCTCACGGGTCGGCCGCCGGCTGCCCGTCCACCTCACCGCCCTCGGTCAGGCACTGCTCGCCGACCTCACCGAGCAGGAGGTGGACGCCCTGCTCCCCGGCGAGCTGCCCGCCTACACCCCGCAGACCATCACCGACCGGGCCGCGCTCGACGCGACGCTGGCCGAAGTCCGGGACCGGGGCTGGGCCTTGGAGCGCGAGCAGGGCACCGTCGGCGTCACCTGCGTCTCGGCCGCGGTGCCCTACCGCATCCCGGCCACCGACGCGCTGAGCTGCTCCATGCCGGCCGCCGCGGCGACCGACAAGGAGGTCGCACGGGTGGCCAGGGCGGTGACGTCGCACGCCACCGCCCTGGCCACCACCCTGCGCCGTCACGGCATCCGCTGACGGCGCAGGGCCCGGGTCACCGTGCGGTCAGCGCGGTGGGCAGACCCGTCCCGGCGGCGTTGAACCCGAAGCCCTGCTCGGCTCCGGGGGCGATGGTGCCGTTCCAGCCCACGTTGGTGAACGTGTAGTGCTGCCCGCTCTGCGTCCTGACGGCGGACCAGCTGGAGGACACGGTGGTGCCCGCCGGCAGGTCGAACTCCACCGTCCAACCCTGGCGGGCGGCGGCGCAGTTGTTCTTCACGAACACGTCCATGCCGTAACCCGAGCTCCAGGTCGAGGACTTCACCGTCCGGGCCGTCAGACAGCCGGCGGTCGGCGACGTCGACGGGGACGGGGACGGCGAGCTCGACGGCGACGTGCTCGGGCTCGGGCTCGGGCTCGGCGACACCGTCGGGCTCGGGCTCGGGCTCGGGGTGGAGGTGCCCACCGTCTTCAGGAAGAGCGAGGGCCCGCCGTCCGTCCTCGTCGCGTCGACGCCGTGCCCACCCGTGTAGTCGAGCTGCTCACGACCGGCCCAGTCCGGGATCGCCGTCCCGCCCGTGTCCAGGTGCTTCCAGGCGGTCCCGCTCCAGCCGAACTGGTAGATCCGCTGCCGGTCCGCGTAGTACGGGGTGTACGCCGCACCGGCGGCCGTCTGCTTGGTCATGGTGTTGCCGAAGAAGACGTTGCGCGGCCCGCTGGAGCCCGACCACTTCACGGCCTTCTTCCCGGCGGCCCACCAGATCGGGTACCAGGTGGAGGCGTCGGTGCCTCCCCCGCCCTCCTCGCCGCAGTTGGCACGGCAGTTGGCCGAGCGGTGGTCGTACGGCACCGCCACCGTGTTCAGCTCGAAGAGGTTGTTGCGCTCCCAACCCCCGTGCAGGTTCAGGTCGGAGTCGAAGTCGTTGCCGATCGCGACGTTGCCCGAGGCGGACCACTGGAAGGTGAAGTGCCGCAGGTTCCGGGAGGTGTTGCCGGCGTAGAGGGAGTCCCAGACCCGGGAGCCGCGGAAGTAGCCGTTGCCGCCCTTGCCCTTGTTCCACGACCCGTCGAGCTGGTTGTTCACGATCTGGACGTGGTACGCCTCCTCCGTGACGATCGGGTGCGAGCCGGTCATCTCGGTCCGCACCCCGCGCACCCAGGAGTCGGCCGCCCACTTGAGGACGATGCCGTGGATGGCCTCGGCGGGCGACATGTTGCCGTAGTTGTGCACGGCGTCGGCGGCGCTCAGCCCGGGCTCGTCCTGGGTCAGCGCGAAGTCCTCCAGGCCCACGCCGAGCACCGGGTCGACGATCGGGGAGGCCTTCGAGGCGTACGCCGCGCCGTCGATCGGCGCGGAGCCGTCCGAGACGGAGTCGACCGGGACGTCGTACTCCAGCGGCTTGTTCAGCGTGATGGTCCGGTTGGCGGAGTCGATCGCGGTCACGGTGAAGATCTGCTGCCGCATGTGGATGTTCTGGAGCGTGCCGTCGCCCGGCTGGATGTCCTGTTCGGCGTAGAACTTCAGCGAGTTGGCCGCCCGGATGTTCACCAGCCCGCCGACCTGGAGCCCGGTGAGCGCACTGCCGGTGGCCAGCGGGACCACGGTGTCCCCGGTCCGGGCCGCGAAGCCCGCCCCGCCCGCCTTCTCGCGGAGCTTCAGGCCGGCCTTCCAGTGGACGTTGACCGTCCCCTCGAACAGGTCCTTGCGGTTGGCGGCGGCGGCCGCGTACTCGGACGCGTAACTCGAGTGCACCGCCCGGGACTGGACCCGGAAGACCCCGCGGCCCGGCCACGTCCAGCCGCCCTTGGCCGAACCCGAGGTCATGCCGTCCTCGTCCCAGTCCGAACCGTCCTCGGTCAGGGTGTCGTAGCGGGTGTCGGCGTCCGGCCGGAAGACGATCCGGGTGCCGCCCGCACCGCTGCCCGCTCCACGGATCGTCAGGAAGTCGGCGTCCACACCGATCTGGTGGGACACGTTGAGCACCCCGGCGGGCAGCGTGATCAGTGACAACCGGTCGTACCCGGCGGCCGGGGAGCAGCCGGTGCGGATCTGGTCGATCGCCCGCTGCAGGCCGGCGGTGTCGTCGGCCCCGTCGTCCGGCTTCACGCCGAACTGGCCGGCCAGCTCGGCGGTGGTGATCTGACAGGCCGCGTCCGGGGTGGTCTGGGCGGGCCCGGGCAGGTCGGCGCCGCCCCGGTACCCGGCCTTCGACCAGTCGTACAGGCCGGGGATCGGGGCACGGCGGTTGGCTGCGGACAGGTCCAGGCCGCCGGCAGCGGCAGTGGCGCCGGCCTGGGCGGCCGGCCCGAAGGAGAGCAGCAGGGCGGCCGTGGTGGCGAGCGCCGCTGCGGACATGAGGGCCCCAAGGGGCTTGCTGGGCAAGGTAGTTCCTCCCTGATGTGGGGGAAAGGGATGGCCCTCATGGTGTAGACCAGTCCTCCACAGGTCAAGACAGGAGGCGGAAATAAATTCACCGTCCATGTATGTGGACAGCGAGGGCGCCTCAGGGAGTGAGGACGATCTTGCCGGTGACGGTGCTCGACTCGGCGAGGCGCAGCGCCTCGGCGGCCTGGGCGAGCGGCAGGGTCGCGGCGACGGGGGCGGCGACCTCACCCCGGAGCACGGCGGCGAAGACCTCGGTGAGGTCGGCCCGCAGCCGGGCGCGGAAGCGGGCCGCGCTCAGGGCCCGGCCGGCCCAGACGTTGTAGAAGTACGCGCGGCGCCGGTTGGGCAGGGCGTTCCACAGCCAGACGCGGCCGAGGATCTTCAGGACGGGCCACTGCTTGGAGCCGGTGTCGTCACGGGTGGAGGCGCTTCCGTAGGCGACCAGGGCCCCGCCGGGGGCGAGCAGGTGCCAGGAGTCGATGACGCTCCGGCCGCCGAGGTGGTCGAAGACGGCGTCCACGCCACCGGGCGCCAGCTCCCGGACCCGGGCGGGCACGTCGCCGTCGCGGTAGTCGACCGGGACCACCCCGCGCTCGCGCAGGCTGTCGTGGTGCCGGACGGAGGCGGTACCTATCACCTTCACGCCTGCCGCACGGGCGAGTTGGACCAGGACGGAGCCCACGCCGCCGCTCGCGCCGTGCACCAGCACGGTCTGCCCGGCGCGCACCCGGGCCTTGCGGTGCAGCATCTGCCAGGCGGTGATCCCGTTGAGCACCGCGGTCTCGGCCTCCGCCGCCGTGAGGCCGTCCGGGACCTCGACCGCGTCCCTGGCGTCGACCACCACGTGGCTGGCCCACCCGCCCACCTTCATCAGCACGGCGACCCGGCGGCCCATCAGGGCCGGATCCACACCCTGACCGGCTGTCAGGACCCGGCCCACCAGGTCGTACCCCGGCACGAACGGGAACGGCGGCTGGTCGTAGTACCGCCCACGGCGCATCTGCTGCTCGGCGAACGACACGCCCGTCGCCTCCATGGCGATCACGACCTGCCCCGGACCGGCCGCCGGAACGGCCCCCTGACGGATCTGCAGGCCCTCCGGAGCCACGACGCCGGGCAGGACGACCTCGACGAGCTGTGCGTTTCCCATGATCCTCACGACCTTCTCGGTAGATGCTTTCGCGTTCGTTATAAGTTCTAACGTACCGGCCGAGTGAGAGTCAAGAGCTCCAGTGATAACCTCTAACTGAACTGACGGCCCGCAACCCGGGGAGCAACGACGTGGACACCAGGACGCCGCGGGAGCGCTACCGCGCCCAGGTGCAGGAAGAGATCAAGCAGCACGCCTGGACGCAGGTAGCCGCCGCCGGGGCCTCCGCCCTGTCCCTCAACGCCATCGCCAAGCAGATGGGCATGAGCGGACCGGCCCTCTACCGCTACTTCGCCAACCGCGACGAGCTGATCAGCGAACTCGTCAAGGACGCCTACCGCGGCATGGCGGACGCCGTCCAGGAGGCCGCCGCGGCCGGCGCCGACCTCGTCGGCCTCGCCCACGCCCTGCGCCGCTGGGCCCTGGCCGACCCCCAGCGCTACTTCCTGATCTACGGCACGCCCGTACCCGGCTACCACGCCCCCGAGGCCACCACGCGGATCGCCGCCGAGGTCATGACGGTGCTCCTCGACGCCCACACCGCCGCGCAGCCCCCCGCCACCCCGCCCACCCCGCCCACCCCGCTCGACCGGCACCTGGCCGAGCACCGGGCCTGGGCCGGAGAGCACCCGGCCCCGCCCTCGGCCCTCCGCCGCGCCCTCACCTTCTGGACCCGCCTGCACGGCGTGATCTCCCTCGAACTGGCGGGCCACTTCACCGGCATGGGCTTCGACCCCGCCGAGCTCTACACCGCCGAAGCGGAGGCCCTCGCGGCCGGCTGACCGCTGCGGAGGCCGCCGGATGAAGCCTCGTCAGAACACGTCCCACGCGCGCGGTGCGCGCTCCGCTCGATTGTCAGTGCTGGTCAGGATGATGGTTCCCATGACGGACACCACCTCGCCGCTGCTCTCCCCTGCCGACTACGCCGACGCGGTCGCCACCGCGGTCGCGGCTTCGGCCGCGTACTACACCGACGGCACCACGCCGCTCGGCGACGACGAGTACGACGCCCTCCTGCGCGCCATCACCGCCTACGAGGACGAGCACCCCACCGAGGTCCTGCCCGACTCCCCCACCGGCAAGGTGGCCGGCGGCGCCGTCCAGGGCGACGTGCCGCACTCGGTGCCGATGCTCTCCCTCGACAACGTCTTCGACGCCCAGGAGCTCACCGACTGGGCCGCCGGCCTGGAGCGCCGCCTCGGCCGCCCGGTGGCCGCCTGGTGCGTGGAGCCCAAGCTCGACGGCCTCGCGATGGCCGCCCGCTACCAGGGCGGCAAGCTGGTCCAGATGCTCACCCGCGGCGACGGCCTGGCCGGCGAGGACATCACCCACGCCGCCGACGCCATCCTCGGCCTGCCCGCCGTCCTCAGCGAGCCGATCGACGTCGAGCTGCGCGGCGAAGTCCTGCTCACCACCGCCCAGTTCGAGGAGGCGAACCGGATCCGCCTCGCCCACGAGGCCCCCGCCTTCGCCCACCCGCGCAGCGGCGCCGCCGGGACGCTCCGCGCCAAGGACCGCCCCTACCGGATCGAGCTCACCTTCTTCGCGTACGACGCCATCGGCCTCGACCTCGACCTCTCCCACAGCGAGCTGCTCGCCTCCCTGGCCGTGCTCGGCGCCAACACCGCCGCGACCACCGCCGCCGCCCCGCTCCGCTGCGAGACCCTGGACGCCGCCCAGCAGCGCATCGACGAGATCGCCGCCCTGCGCAGCGCCCTCCCCTTCGGCATCGACGGCGTCGTGGTCAAGGCCGACACCGCCGCCGACCGCCACCAGGCCGGCTCCGGCTCCCGCGCCCCGCGCTGGGCGGTGGCCCGCAAGCTCGCCGCCGAGCACAAGGTCACCCGCCTGCTGGAGGTGGAGTGGAACGTCGGCCGCACCGGCATCATCGCCCCGCGCGCCGTCCTGGAGCCGGTGGTCATCGACGGCGTCACCGTCACCTACGCCACCCTCCACAACCCCGCCGACATCACCCGCCGCGGCCTGATGATCGGTGACCAGGTCTTCGTCTACCGCGCCGGCGACGTCATCCCCCGCGTCGAGGCCCCGCTCGCCGACCAGCGCACCGGCGCCGAGACCGCGATCGTCTTCCCCACCGCCTGCCCCCGCTGCGGCGACGAGATCGACGCCTCCGAGCAGCGCTGGCGCTGCGTCCGCGGCCGCAACTGCCAGGCCGTCGCCTCGGTCATCTACGCCGCCGGCCGCGACCAGCTCGACATCGAGGGCCTCGGCCACACCCGCGCCGTCCAGCTCGTCGAGTCCGGCCTGGTCACCGACATCGCCGACCTCTTCACGCTGACCCGGGATCAGCTCCTCACGCTGGAGCGGATGGGCGACACCTCCGCCGACAACCTCCTCGCCGCCATCGAGACCGCCCGCAGCCAGCCGCTGAACCGCGTCTTCTGCGCCCTCGGCGTCCGCGGCACCGGCCGCACCATGTCCCGCCGCCTGGCCGCCCACTTCGGCTCGCTCGCCGCCATCCGCGCGGCCGACGCCGACACCCTCGCCCAGGTCCCCGGCATCGGCACCGAGAAGGCCCGCGTCGTCGCCGCCGAACTCCTCGAACTCGCCCCCCTCCTCGACAAGCTGACGGCCCAGAACGTCGGCACCCAGATCACCGAGCCCGTCCTCCCCGCCACCCCCTCCCCGGACTCCCCCACCGCCCCCTCCGGCCCCCTCTCCGGCGAAGCCGTCGTCGTCACCGGCTCCATGACCGGCGCCCTCGCCGCCCTCTCCCGCAACGAGATGAACGAACTCATCGAGCGCGCCGGCGGCAAGGCCTCCTCCTCCGTCTCCAAGCGCACCACCCTGCTGGTGGCGGGCGAGAAGGCCGGCTCCAAGCGCACCAAGGCCGAGGAGCTCAACATCCGCATCCTCACCCCCGAGGACTTCGCCACCCTCGTCGCCGCCCACCTCCCCGAAGCCTGACGCACCGAACGGCCTTCACCCGACATCGAGACCCGCGTCGAGAGGTCGGCCACCAGGCACACGGACGTCACCGTCACCAACGGAGAAAGCCGAAACGGCCTGCCAGGCGAGCTGACAGGCCGTCGCGAAGACTCGAGGTCAGATGCGGGACTTCCGCACCGAGTGCCAGGCCGCACCGGCCAGCGCCCGCGTCGACCGCATCAGCGACAGGTGCTCGAACTCCCGGTACAGCCGCCAGTTGTGCCCGACCAGGTTCAGCTTGTTGGACGACAGCGACCCCGCCCGCCCGGCCCGGTAGACCGCCAGCGGCTCCCGCAGGCCCCGGGCGGGGCGCCCGTCCCGCATGATCGCCAGCCAGAGCGCGTAGTCCTGCCGCTTCGGCATGTCCGGCATCAGCCGCGTCCCGAGCGCCGCCCGGTCGTACATCGCGGTCAGCGCCCCGATGTGGTCCTGCTGCAGCATCTCCCGGTACGTCACGCGCTCCCGCGCCTCGACGACGCGCCCGTTCGGCACGAAGTCGGCGGCCTCGCCGACGTAGTCCCCGTCCACCTTGTAGTACGAGGTGAAGGTCAGCGGCGCGTCCCCCTCCGCCGCGAACGCCAGCTGCTTCTCCAGCTTCTCCGGCAGCCACATGTCATCGCTGTCGAGGAACGCCACGTAGTCGCCCTGCGCCCGCGCCAGCGCCAGGTTCCGCGCCTTGGCCGCACCGCCCTGCCCGGGCGCCGCCTCCGGCTTGACCCGCTCGTCCTGGCGCGCCAGCTCCCGCAGCATCTCCATCGACTCGTCCGTGGACGCGTCGTCGGTGACCAGCAGCTCCACGTCGGCGTGGGTCTGCGCCAGCACGGAGCGCACCGACGCCCCCAGCGTGGCCGCCGAGTTGTGAACCGGCATCACCACAGAAACCAGCACCGCAGTCCTCATTACTCAGATCGGAGTCGTCATGGTTGCCCCCGCCACCGCCCGAGACCACGCAGGACTCCCACCGGCCAGGACGTGCACCAGAACCGTACCAAGCCCCTGACCACCACCGACCCACCCCGGGATCCGGTTCACGTCCACCCGGCCGGCCGGGCCTCCGCAGGCCAACCGCCACGACCGAACGGGCTCCCCGCCGGACCGGACCTGGCCGACGCCGCAGAGGTCCGCCGGGGAGCGCCGCCCACCCCTACTTCGCGGCAGCCTTCAGCTGGGCCTTGGCCTCGGCCTCGCTCGCCTGCGGCACACCGATCCGCGCCTGCACCGACCCCTGCTGCCGCTCCGGGCAGACCCTCAGGTCCTTCACCGGCGCGGCCAGCACCATGGCCTCCTCCGCGTACGAGAACGCCAGCATCGTGCCGGTGGTGCACGCGGCGTTCGGGGTGTCGGCGGCCGGCGGGGAGGCCCACCAGGCGAGCGGCTGGAAGAGCGCCCCACCCTTGTGCAGGACCACGCCGTGGGCCTTGTCGCCGGCGAAGGTGCCGCTCCCGAGCTGAGCGGAGTTCAGCTTCGAGAACACGGGCGCACCGTTCTCGATCCGGACGTCCGGACCGCCGTACACCACGCAGTCCTGGGCAGCAGTGCTGGTGATCTTCAGCACCGCCGTGATCCGCGGGCTCGCACTCGTGTCCAGGGCGATCACCTCCGCCTTGGCGTCGCTCTGCTTCTCCGCGCTGTAGCAGGGCTGCAGATCCGCGGCCGCCTTCCCGCCGTTCGCCGGAGCGCTCTTCGACGCACCCGCCGAGGCACCCGCCGACGCACCCGCCGACGCCGCCGGAGCGGACGCCTGAGCACCGCCACCCGCCGTCGGCGACACCGGGGCAACGGGCGTGGACGCGGCCGGAGCGGCTGCGGGCTTGCTGCCGGAACCGCAGGCCGACAACGCGAGGACGGCACACACCAGAGCAGCCGCAGCAGCCGGCTTACGAACGTTCAACGAAAACTCCAAATCACCTGGGTCGACAATCCGATCGGGATACGGAGGCGGAACTGTAGCAGCGGCATTCGGCGGAACTCGTCGGCCACAGCTGGAAATTGGGCCGCCAACGTCCCTTCAGGGCACAATCCGCAGCCAATTCCTGCCCATTCGGGAAAACACCACAGACCGCAGGGGCAGGAACTTTCTCTCCATCGACCTCGGCTTGCCGGAGGCCTACCGATTCGGCGTGGACGAACCCTCGGGCAGGCCTCCCGTCCAGCCGGTCGTCGGTTCCACGAAGGCGCAGACCACCGTGCGCCGCGTCCGTAGCGTCACGGTGTTGCCCAACGGCAGGAGGTATTCGATCCCGGCCGAGGCGGGAACCGCCCCGTCCCGTCGCAGCTGGCCGGCCGCCAGCACCGCGCAGGCCTTGCCCGCCCCGCCCGGCAGGCCACCGCACAGTTGATCACACCCCGGCAGTACAGTCGACGGACTTTCGGCCCGCCGACCCGCGGATCATGGTGGCCTACTGGTTCGAGCGGGCCGCCCTTCGAGCCGACCCCGACGACGTCGAGCAGCGGATCGTGGCCGCCGTGTGCCGTGGGCTGGAGGGAGTGGCACCGAAAGCCGGTGCCGAAGACGCCGTCGCGGCGTGCGCGCGTGCATCGAGGGCCATGGCCGTCGTGTCGTCGTCGCCGGAGTCGGTGATCCGGGCCGCGCTCGCGAGCACCGGTCTCGACCGATTCTTCGATGCCGTGTTCTCGGCCGAGGACGACGAACACGGCAAGCCGCACCCGGGCGCCTATCTCCGCGCAGCCGCCGCCCTCGGTGCGTCACCCGACGAATGCCTCGTGTTCGAGGATTCGCTCAACGGCGTCATCGCCGGGGTGTCGGCCCGGATGACGGTCGTCGCCGTTCCGGAGGCCGCTGATCGCCGCGATCCGCGCTTCGCGATCGCCACGCTGGTACTGGAGTCCCTCGAGGATTTCGAGACCTCTGTCTTCGGCGCGCACGGTCACCCCACGCCGATCGTGACACCGGACAGCCTGGACCGTCGACCCTACTCCGGGCAGTCGCAGGGCAGTTGAAGCCCAAGCGCCCCACCCCCGGTCGGGGGTGGGGCGGAGGATCTGCGGGGGCGGCGGTCAGCCGAGGCCGCGGGCGTCCTGCTTGAGGGCGGTGTCCACCGTGAGGGCGGTCGCCACGACCAGGCTGATCAGCGGGTCGGGGAGCGGGCGGTGGACCTGGAGGACGTAGTTGTCGGCCGTGGTGAACATGGTCTTGGCCAGGCCCTCCCAGGTCTTGGTGATCCGGGCGATCTCGGTGTCGGTCTCGTCGACGATCGCGAAGTTCCAGGCGCGCCAGTTCTCGGCCTTGACGGCGCCGATCTTCCGGCCGCCGACCTCCAGCGCGAAGTTGATCTTCCCGATCGCGTTCTGCTGGACGATCTGGCCGATCTCGGTGCCGTCCGGACGCGCCACGATGACACGGGACTTGATGAACTTCGCCGGGCGGGTGAGCAGCAGCACGGGGGTGCCCTGCGCGTCCCGGATCTCCAGCTTGTGGGTCAGGTACTGGTCGATCGAGAAGAGCAGGCGGATGACCTTCCGCAGACCGCTCTGGCCGACCTGGACCACGGAGCCGAGGGTGGCGCCCTGCTGGTCGAAGACCGAGTACTCATTGGTCAGCTCGATGAGCTTGGCCTTCTGGTTCACCACCAGGACCGGCTCGGAGAAGAGGGTGCCGCCGCCCCCGCCGATCGGGCCGACGCCGGCCTGCTGCTGCACCTGACGCTGGATCTTGGCGGAGTCACCGGCCGCCGCGGCCGGCTGCCCGGGGATGCCCGGGGTGTTCGTGTTCTGAGACATGGCGGGCAGGTTAGGGCCCCGCGCTTCGCGCACGCCAAGCCGTTTCGAACACCGCCGCCTGGTCCAGACCTCCGAGAACGGCCTCGACCTGGGCTTTCACTTGTCCTGCACGGCAGTTGAACAAGCCTCACACAGGGCCACTGTGGCGGAAGTCACAGCCCGTCAGACGTTTTGCCGCAGGTCCGGCGCCCGTCTCCGTGACCTCCGGCCCTGCGCGGAGTCCCGCCTGATCCCGCGTCACCCCTCGCTCGCGCCGACCAGGGATCGGAACGTTCCGAACCAGTATGTGAGACGGTGTTGCCAGCGCCCGACCGGTCCGCCCAGGATCGCCGCATGGCCCCCTACCTCATCACCCGTCGCCACGTGGACCTCCTGCGTGTCACGACCATGATGTGTCGGGCCGTCAGCGTTCGCCGCGCCTGCTGTTGACCCCTGCGCAGGCAGTGAACTGACCCACCGGAACCGCCGCACGGCCGTCGTGGCCCCGCCCGTTCCCGCGTCCCCCTCCGCACGCCCCCGCCGTCGCCTCCGGCGCCGTCGTCCTGGTCACGCCCGTCCGCCCGTCCGCCCGCCCGCCGCCGCAAGCGGCACGGTCGGCGCATCCGGTGCACTCCCGTACCTCTCCGCCCGAGGACCCGCCATGCCCGCGCACGCCCCAGCCACCCGCCCCGACCCCCTGCTGCACTGGTTCCTGCCCACCGGAGGCGACGGCCGCGACCCCGGCGGGGTCACCGCCGTCCAGGGCCGGACCGGAGCGGCCGTCAGCCGGGCCGCCGACATCGGCTACCTGGCCCAGGTGGCGAAGGCGGCCGAACAGGCCGGGTTCACCTCGCTGCTCGCGCCGGTCGGCCTGGGCTGCGTGGATCCCTGGATCCTCGGCGCCGCGCTGACCCAGCACACCAGCACGATCGGCTTCCTGATCGCCTTCCGGGCCGGTTTCACCAGCCCCACCCTGCTGGCCCAACAGGCCGACGCCTTCCGGAGGTTCGCCGGCGGCAGGCTCCGCCTGAACGTGGTCACCGGCGGCGACCCGGCCGAACAGCGAGCCTACGGCGACCAGTTGGCCCACGACGACCGCTACGCCCGCACCGACGAGGTGATGGCGGTGCTGCGCGACCTGCTCGACGGCCGGACGGTCGACCACGACGGGGCCCACCTCCGGCTGGAGAACGCCGCCCTCGTGGCGCCCTCCCTCGACCACCCCGTCCCGCTGTACTTCGGCGGCGCCAGCCCGGCGGCCGAGCAGGTCGCCGCCCGCCGCGCGGACGTCCAACTCCTCTGGGGCGAACCACCGTCGGCGCTGCGCGAGCGGATCGAACGCCTGCGGCCGCTGACCGCCGCGCACGGCCGGCACCTGCGCTACGGCCTGCGACTGCACGTCATCGCCCGCGACACCTCGGCCTGGGCCTGGAGCGAGGCCGGACGGATCCTCTCGGGGCTCGACCCGGACGCCGTGGCGGCCAGTCAGCGCCGCTTCGCCGGCATGGACTCCACCGGCCAGGCCCGGATGACCGCCCTGCACGGCGGCCGGGCCGAGGGCGGGACAGCGGCTCTGGAGGTGTCGCCCAACCTCTGGGCCGGAATCGGCCTGGTCCGCGAGGGCGCCGGCACCGCCCTGGTCGGCTCCCACCGCGAGGTGGCCGAACGCCTCGCCGAGTACTGGGAGTTGGGCATCGACGAGTTCATCCTCTCCGGGTACCCGCACCTGGAGGAGGCCTACCGGGTCGGCGAACAGGTCGCGCCCATCTTCCGCGACCTGGTCCGGACCCGGGTGGCCCGACCGTGACGCCGAAGCCGACGCCGAAGCGGGAACCGGGACCCACCGCCCTGCGCTGGCTGGCGCTCCGTGCGCTGGCCCTGGCCACCCTGCTCGCCACCTGGCAGGCGGTGGTCACGCTCGAGGTCTGGCCCCCGGTCCTGGTCCCCTCTCCCGGGGCGGTCTGGCACCAGTTCGTGGTCACCTCCACCGTGCACGACGGCGCCCGCGGCTACGGCGGCCACCTGCTGATCGAGCACCTGGCCGTGAGCCTGCGCCGGATCGGCCTGGGCACCGGCTACGCCGTGCTGTTCGGGATTCCGCTCGGCCTGGCCATCGGTCTGGTCCGCCCGCTCGGCGTGGTGCTCGAACCGGCGGTCACCTTCCTGCGCACCCTGCCACCGCTGGCCTACCTGAGCCTGCTGGTGATCTGGTTCGGCATCGACGAGCAGCCCAAGGTCTGGCTGCTGCTGATCGCCGCCCTCCCCCCGGTCGCGGCCGCCACCGCCGCCGCCGTCCGCGGCGTCCCGCGCGATCTGGTCGAGGCGGCACGGGCGTTGGGATCGGGGCGCGCCTCGCTGCTCAGCGGTGTGATGCTGCCGGCCGCGCTGCCGGAGATCCTCACCGGCGTGCGGATCGCGGTCGGCATCGCCTACACCTCGGTGGTCGCGGCCGAGACCATCAACGGCGTCCCGGGCATCGGCGGCATGATCCGCGACGCCCAGCGCTACAACGCCACCGCCGTCGTCATCGTCGGGATCATCACCATCGGCCTGTCCGGCCTGGCGCTGGACGGCCTGCTGAAGGCCGCCGAGCGCGCCCTGGTGCCATGGCGCGGCCGGGCCTGAGAACAGCCGACTCCGTTACCGACCTTCACCGTTCAAGGAGAACAACCATGCCCTCCCGCCGCCTCGTCCTGCTCGCCGCCACCACCGCCGTCACCCTGCTGGCCACCTCCGCCTGCGGGCTCGGCGGTGACGACTCCGGCAGCAGCGGCGGGAAGGGCAGAACGGTGGTCCGGATCGCCTACCAGGACATCCCCAACGCCGACCTCGTGGTGAAGGACAGGCTCCTGCTGGAGCAGGCGCTGCCCGACGCCGAGGTCAAGTGGGTCAAGTTCAGCTCCGGCGGGGACGTCAACACGGCCGTCATCGCCGGCGCGGTCGACCTGGGCCTGGCCGGGTCCAGCCCGGTCACCAAGGGCCTGTCCGCTCCGCTGAACATCCCCTACAAGGTGCTCTGGATCCACGACCTGATCGGCGCCAACGAGGCCCTGGTCGCCCGTGGCGGGATCACCGAGGTCCGGCAGCTGGCCGGGAAGAAGGTGGCCACCCCGTTCGGCTCCACCGCGCACTACTCCCTGCTGGCCGCGCTCAAGGCGGCGGGAGTGGACCCGGCCCAGGTGCAGACCGTCGACCTCCAGCCGCAGGACGTCCAGGCCGCCTGGACCCGGGGCGACATCGACGCCGCGTACGTCTGGACCCCGGTGCTCACCGAGCTGGAGAAGACCGGCAAGGTCCTGATCACCAGTCAGCAGCTGGCCGAGCAGGGCAAGCCCACCGCCGACCTCGGGGTGGTGACCAACTCCTTCGCGGCCGCGCACCCCGAGGTGGTCACCGCCTGGGTCAAGGCGCAGGACCAGGCCGTGAAGCTGGCGAAGGGCGACCCGGCGGCCGCCGCCGAGTCGATCGGACGGCAGCTCAGCATCCCCGCCGCGCAGGCCGAGGCCGAACTCGGGCAGCTGGTCCTGCTCACCGCCGCCGAGCAGGCCGGCCCGGAGTACCTCGGCAAGCCCGGCGCGCCGGGCAGGCTGGCGGCCAACCTGCGCGACGCCGCAGAGTTCCTGAAGACCCAGCAGAAGATCGACGCCGTCCCGGACGCCTCGGTCTTCGCCAAGGGCCTGGCCGTGGAGGAGCTGGCCCGTGCCAACGGCTGAACTCCCCTCGCCGCACGCCGCACCGGCCACGGACGTGCCCGCGATCGATCTGCACGCGGTCGGCGTCCGTTACGGGCCCGCACGCTCGCCGGTCACCGCCGTCCAGGATGTCTCGCTCACGGTGGCGGAGGGCGAGTTCGTGGTGCTGGTCGGCCCGTCCGGCTGCGGGAAGACCACCCTGCTGCGGGTGGTCGCCGGATTCGAACGGGCGACCACCGGAACGGCCCTGGTCCGGGGCACGGACCCCGCACCCGGCCGGGGCACCGGGCTGGTCTTCCAGCAGCCGCGGCTCTTCCCCTGGCGCACCGTCGGCGGCAACCTCTCCTTCGCCCTGGCCCGCCACGGGCTGCCGCGGGGCCTGCGGGCCTCCCGTACCGAGGAGTTGCTCGATCTGGTCGGCCTGCCCGGGTTCGAGGGCCGCCGCACCTGGGAGCTCTCCGGCGGCCAGCAGCAGCGGGTGGCGATCGCCCGCGCGCTGGCCGGGGAGCCCCGGCTCCTGCTGCTGGACGAGCCGTTCGCCGCGCTGGACGCGATCACCAGGGAGCGGCTCCAGGAGGAGCTGCGCACCCTGGCCGACCGCACCGGCACCACCGTGCTCTTCGTGACCCACTCGGCGGAGGAGGCGGTGCTGCTCGGCTCCCGGGTCCTGGTGATGGCCGCCGACCCGGGCCGGGTGGCGGCCCAGGTGTCGATCTGCCTGGAACGCGGCGAGCACACGGACGTGGCGGCCCTGCGCGGCACCGCCGAGTTCGCCCGCCTGCGAGCCGAGCTCACCCGCGCCCTGCTCACCGCCTCCGGCGGGGGCGGCGGCTCCGAGGGGGAAGCGGTGTCCTGAGAGCGGCAGACCTCCGTCTGCCCGGTGCCGTCGTCAACGGCCCCGCTGCCCGGGCAGGCCCGCCGAACCGCCGGCCCGGAAGCCGTCCGTGCTCAGCCCGTCGACTCCTCCAGCACGGCCTTGGCCGCGTTGTGCCCGGGGATGCCGCTGACACCGCCGCCGCGGACCGCGCCCGCCCCGCAGAGCAGCACGTTGGCGTGCGCGGTCGCCACGCCCCAGCGGGCGGCGGCGCCAGCGGAGTTCTCCTCCCCGTCGGCCGCGAAGGGGAAGGCGAGGTCGCGGTGGAAGATGTGGCCGCCCGGGAGGCCGATCTCTCGCTCCAGGTCGAGCGGGGTCTTCGCCTCCACGCACGGGCGCCCGTCCGCGTCCAGGGCCAGGCAGTCGGCGATCGGTTCGGCCAGCACCGCGTCGAGCTCCGCCAGGCCGGCCGCCAGGGCGCGCTCCTTCGCCGCCGGGTCGGTGAACAGCCGTGCGGGCATGTGGAGTCCGAACAGGGTGAGGGTCTGGAGGCCCTGCCCGAGCGCCTCGGGCCCGAGGATCGACGGGTCGGTGAGGGTGTGGCAGTAGATCTCGGAGGGCGGCGCGGAGGGGATCCGTCCCGCGGCCGCCTCGGTGTAGGCGGTGGCCAACTGCCGGTAGCCCTCGGCGGTGTGGAAGGTGCCCGCGAAGGCGTCGCGCGGGTCGGCGGCGGCGTCGCGCAGTCGCGGCAGGCGGCGCAGCACCATGTTGACCTTGAGCTGGGCGCCCTCCGGCCCCGGCCCGGGGCCCGGTTCCTGCCCGAGCAGGCGCTCCAGCACGGCGGGGGCAGCGTTCACCAGCACCCGCCGGCCCACCGCCAGCCCCTCGCCGTCCCGGTGACGGTACGTCACCTCGGCCTCGCCGACGCCGTCGGTGGCCACGGCGGTGACCTCGCAGCCGGTCCGGATCTCCGCTCCGGCCGCCAGCGCCGCCTCGGCCAGCGCGGACGTCACCGCCCCCATGCCGCCGGCCGGGACGTCCCAGTCGCCGGTGCCGTTGCCGATCACGTGGTAGAGGAAGCAGGTGTTCTGCCGCAGGGAGGGGTCGTGGGCGTGGGTGAAGGTGCCGATCAGCGCGTCCGTGAGGACGACCCCGCGCACCGTGTCGTCGGCGAAGGTCCGCTCGACCACCTCGCCCAACGGCCGCTCGACGAACGCCTCCCAGACGGCGTCGTCACCGACCAGCCCGCGCAGCGCCGCCTTCGACGGCAGCGGCTCGGTGAGCGTCGGGAACACCCGCTGCGCGAGGCGCGCCGTGGTGCCGTAGAACTCCTGCCAGGCCCGCCACTCCCGTTCGTCACCGGTCAGGGAGCGGAACGACTCCCGGGTGCGCTCGGCGTCGGCGGCGTCCACCAGCAGCCCGGTCGGCTTGCCGTCCCGGACGACGGGCGTGTACGAGGAGATCCGGCGGCGGCGCAGGTCCAGCTTCAGCCCGAGCTCGCGCACCACGCGGTGCGGCAGCAGGCTCACCAGGTACGAGTACCGCGACAGCCGCGCGTCCACCCCTGCGAAGGCCCGGGCCGACACGGCGGCCCCGCCCACGTGCGGCAGGCGTTCCAGCACCAGCACCCGCTGCCCGGCCCGCGCCAGGTACGCCGCCGCGACCAACCCGTTGTGCCCGCCACCGACGATCACGACGTCGTGCCGGGAGGACGATTCCGTGTTCACGGGGCCACGCTACGCCGACGGGCCGCCCCGGGGAACCACGCGACACCCCGGACGGGTCGGTCGCCACGGCGGCCGCGGGGTGGCACCCTGGGTGCCATGCCCGGATACTTCGCCGACGTACCGATCCGCCAACTCCCCACCGAGGACGGTCACCTGAGCTACCGTGAGGCCGGTTCCGGCCCGCCGCTGGTCTTCCTGCACGGCGGGTTCCTCGACCACCGCCTGTGGGAGGAGCAGTTCCGGCACTTCGCGCCGACCCACCGGGTGATCGCCTTCGACGCCCGGGGACACGGCACCTCCTCCAACGCCACCCGCCCCTACCGCCCGGTGGACGACCTCGCCGCGCTGGTGAACGGACTGGACACCGGCCCCGCCGTGCTGGTCGGGCTCTCGATGGGTGCGGCGACGGCGGTCGACTGCGCGCTGGAGTACCCGGAGCTGACCCGCGCGCTCGTGGTCAGCGGCGCGGGCACCAGCGAGCCGGAGTTCGAACACCCGTGGAACCTGGCCGTGTTCGCCGATCTGGCGGAGGCCATGGCGGCCGCCGACCCGGACGCCACCGCCGACGTGCTGCTGCGCTTCGCCGCCGGCCCGGAACGCGAGCCGTCCGAGGTCGACCCCACCGCCATGGCCCTGCTGCGGACCATGACCCTGGACACCATCGCCAAGCACACCCTCGACGAGCCCGACCACCGCCTCCCCGTCACCGACACCTGGCAGCGCGCCACCGGCCTCGCCCTCCCCTCCCTGGCGATCAACGGCGCCGTCGACGGCCCGGACAACCTCGCCATGGCGGCCCGGCTGATGGCGGGCATCCCCGGCGGACGCACCGTCAGCATCCCGAACGCCGCCCACTACCCGAACCTGGAGCAGCCCGCCCGCTTCAACGCCGAACTGGCCGCCTTCCTGGGTTAGGGGTCTCCGACTCGACGGCGCTCGCCGGGACGGCCCGGGACGGACCTCGCCGGAGGGCCGTCCCCACCCGTCGGCTGGCATCCCCTTCTCCCGACCCGGCCTCGTCAGCCATCACCCACCAGCCGTCAGCCGTCTCCCGTCAGCCGGGTGAGGCGGCCGGCCGCCTGGGAGGCCATGGTGCGGGCCAGTTCGAGCGCCTCGGCGGCCGAGAGCACGCCGGAGTCCGCGGCGAAGGAGGCGGCGTAGTGGTGGGTGACGGTCGCGACCGCCGCGCTGACCAGGTCACGGGCGGCGGCCAGGGCCTCGATGTCCGGGGCCCGTTCGTCCGGCCCGGCGGCCCGGCTGAGGTCGGCGACCAGCAGCCCGAGCCGCAGCACCAGCAGCAGCCGCTCCGCGTCCGGCGCCTGCGGCAGCGCGTCGGCGACCACCTCGCCCCGGACCGGCCCGTACGCGCCGCGCAGCGCCGCCGTGTCGGCGCCCGAGCGCCGCGCGTCCAGCTCGGCACGGACCAGGTGCGCCTCCGCCGCGCCGAGCAGCGCGGTGGCGAGCATCACCGCCCGCGTCACCTCGTCGGTGACCCGGTCCGGCTGCCAGCCGACTCCCAGCACCGTGAGGGCCTCACTCAACTGCTCGGCGTGGTCCGCCTCGCGCTCTCCCACCCCTCACTCCCTTCCCTCGGCTCACCACCAGCCTGCCCCGTACGGTCGCCCGCATGCGGCCGGTTCACCTGACCGGGCCATTCGGCCTCGTGGGGCGGCCGTGCACTACGGTGTTGATCATCAAGCTGTGTGCGTCACACGACGATGGGGGCTCCTGTGAACATGTCTGACGATTCGTCATCCTCGGCGGTCCGTCCCGAGGACCTCGTGCGGCTGCTGGCCGCAGCGGCGGACCTGGCCCCGGCGGGCCTGGGGGACTTCACCGAGATGGCCGCCGCGTCGTCCGACGAGGACCCGCCGCCGATGACCGGCCCGACGCCGGAGCTCACGGCCGTGCTGAACCGGGCGTTCGGCGACAAGGCGGCACGGGAGGTCAGGACCTCGTTCGTCAACGCCGACGCGTCGGTCGTCGTGGACGTGGGCGTCTCGGAGCGGGTGGCGGGAGCCGCCGTCTCCTGGATGGCGGACATGCGGCGGGTGTACACCGAGTGCACCGGCTGGACGATGAGCTTCGGTGACCAGGAGTTCGCCGTGCGGCTGGTGGCCCCCGAGGCGGACCCCTGCGAGCCGCTCTCGGTGGAGCAGCGCTTCGGCGACGAGGCGCTGATGCGCACGATGCTCGCCGGTGACGCCCCGCAGGCCCGGATCACCACCCTGCTGGTGCGCGACGGCGACCGGGCGCTGGAACTGACCTTCCGCAGCCTGGTGACGGAGACCGGGGACCCGACGGAGGCCCTGCTGGGCACGGCGGTGGAGCGGTTCCTCGCCCTGGCCCCGGCCAAGTTCCTCGGCTCGCCCACCAGCTGAGCCGCACGCGCGCCCGGTCCGCACGCCCGGCTCGCGGGGAGGCTTCCGGGCCGGGCTAGGCTTCGCCCCTGACTGACTGTTGATCAAGGGGGAGTGCATGTCGGACCGGCTTGCGGTGGTGTCGGGTGGCGGGACGGGGATCGGGAAGGCGATCGCCCGGGAGCTGGCGGAGGCCGGGCACCGGGTGGTGGTGATCGGCCGCCGGGCCGAGGTGCTGGCGGCGGCGGCCGAGGAGATCGGCGGCGACCGCGTCGTCCCGGTCGCCGCCGACCTGACCGACCCCGTCCAGGTGGGCCGGGCGGCCGAGCGGATCGCCGAACTCGGGCCCGTGGACGTGCTGGTGAACAACGCCGGCGCCATCATCACCCGCCCCGCGGACGACTCGCTCGCCGCGCTCGCCGCGTCCTGGCGGCACGATCTCGACACCAACCTGCTGACCACCGTGCTGCTCACCACCGCGCTGACGGCACAGTTCCGCCGTCCCGGGGCCCGCCTGGTGATGATCAGTTCGGCGGCCGCCCAGCGCGGCGGCGCGGGCCCGCACTCGGCGGGCTCCTACGCCGCCGCCAAGGCGGCCGTGCACGGCTGGGCGCTCGGCCTGGCCCGCCAACTCGGCCCCGAGGGCATCACGGTGAACGTCCTGGCGCCCGGCTACATCGCCGACACCGAGATCTTCGGCGAGCAGTGGAGCCCGGAGTTCCACGCCGCCAAAGTCGCCGACACCCTGGTCGGCCGGGCCGGTACCCCGGAGGACGTGGCGGCCGCCGTCGCCTACCTCGCCTCCCCCGCCGCCGGCTACCTCACCGGCCAGATCATCGGCCTCAACGGTGGCGCGGTGCTGGGCCGTTGACCGCCCGCCGCCCGGACCGCGACCGCAGCCCGTACCTCACGGACCTCGGGATCGCGCTGCTCGTCCAGGCCCTGGTCGCGATCCCGTTCCTGGCTCCGGGCACCGCGGACCTCAGCCTGCTCGGCTTCCTGCTCACCAGCGGCGCCGTCTGGGCCCTGGTGTGGCGGCGCCGCTGGCCGTTCGCGGTGCTGCTGTTCGTCGCCCTGGTCGGGACGGCGGCGGTGCTGTACAAGCGGCCGGGGCAGCCGTTCCCGTACGCGGCGTTCGTCGCGATGTACAGCGCCTTCGCGTACGGCTCGCGCCACCGCCGCCTGGCGCTCACCGGGATCGCGGTGGTGGCCGTGCCGGTGGTGCTCCTGGTGGAGGCCCTGAAGCACCATCAGGTCCAGGACGCCGCCTTCTACCTGATGTCCTTCGCCGCTGCCGCCGCCTCCGGCACCGCCGCCCGGGTCCGGCGGGACCACCTGCGCCGCGTCGAGGCCGAACGCGACCTGGAGGCGGCCCGCGCCGAGGCCGAGGCCCGGCGGGCGACCGCCGAGGCGCAGCGGGCGACGGCAGAGGCCCGGCGGGCGACCGCCGAGGCCGAGCGGGCAGCGGCGGAGGAGCGGGCCAGGATCGCCCGCGAGATGCACGACGTGCTGGCCCACGCCGTCGTCCTGATGACCGTTCAAGCGGAGGCGGGCCCGTTGATGGTCGAGCACGCCCCGCACCGGGCCCTCGCCGCCTTCGAGGCGATCGCCGACGCGGGCCGCGACGCCACCGTCCAGCTGCAGCGCATCCTCACCGCGCTCGGCACCGGGGAGGACGACCCCGCTCCGCGCGCCCCGCAGCCCACCCTCGCGGAGCTGCCCGCCCTGGTGGACGGCGTGCGCCGGACCGGCCTGGCCGTGTCCCAGGAGGTGTCCGGTGAACCCCGGCGTCTGCCGCCCGACGTCCAGCTGGCGGTCTACCGCGCCGTCCAGGAAGGCCTGACCAATGCCGTCCGCCACGCCCGGGCCGCCTCCGTGGCCGTCCGACTCCACTGGCAGGAGGGCGAGTTGACCGTCACCGTGACCGACGACGGACCCGGCCCGGCCGCCACTCCCACCACCGCCCCGACCACCGGCGGCGGCCGGGGCCTGGCCGGGCTGCGCCGACGCGCCGCCGGTTGCGGCGGCACCGCCACCGCGGGCCCCCGCGCCGACGGCCGGCCCGGCTTCGAGCTCGTCCTCCGTCTCCCCCTGCCCACCGGAGGTCCGCGGTGACGATCCGGGTGGTGGTCGCGGACGACCAGGAGCTGGTGCGCAGCGGCTTCGTGATGATGCTCGACGTGCAGCCCGACATCGAGGTGGTGGGCGAGGCGGCCGACGGCGCCGAGGCGCTCGCGCTGGTGCGGTCGCTGCGGCCGGACGTGCTGGTGCTGGACATCCGCATGCCCGGAACGGACGGCATCGAGGTGGCGAGGGCGCTGGCCGCCGAGGGTTCTCCGTGCCGGGTGCTGGTGCTCACCACCTTCGACGCGGACGAGTACGTCTACGACGCGCTCTACGCCGGGGCCGGCGGCTTCCTGCTGAAGACGGTGCGGCGGGACGACTTCGTCCACGCCGTCCGGGTGGTCGCGGCGGGCGAGGCGCTGCTGTCGCCCTCGGTCACCCGCCGCCTGATCGCCGACTACACCCGCCGGGTCCCCCGCGCGCCCCTCCCCCGCACCGCCCCGTCCGACGGCGGCGCGCGGCTCGGCGCCCTCACCGCCCGCGAGCGCGAGACCCTGCGCTGCCTGGCGCAGGGCCTCTCCAACGCGGAGATCGCGGCGCTCCTGGTGGTCACCGAACACACCGTCAAGACCCACGTCAGCCGCATCCTGACCAAGCTCGGGCTGCGCGACCGCGCCCAGGCCGCGATCCTCGCCTACGAGTGCGGCCTGGTGGTCCCCGGGACGGACACCTGAGCCCTCGTCACTCGTGGGAGTGACACTGCGGACCACTCCGCAGCGCGATTCGCCCGGCCTCCTCCGCGAAGGACCATGGCGGAGCAGACGGCCGCTCCCGGCCGCCCGACCCGCTGGAGACCTCCGTGCGAACCGCCGTACTCACCACCGCAGTCGCCCTCGCCCTGGCCCTCACCCCGGCCCTCACCTCGACGGCCGTCGCCGCCGCCCCGCACGACACCCGGGGGAGCCTGGTCTCCGCCGAGGCGCTGACCTCCCTCTCCCGGGAGGCCACCGCCGACTACCTCGTCCGCCACGGCTACCCGTCCGCCGCTCCCACCACGGGCACCGACACCTACCGGCTCGTCTACCGCACCGTCACCCCGGACGGGCGGCCGACCACCGCTTCGGGTCTGCTCGCGCTCCCGCAGGACGGACGCCGCCGCCTGCAACCGGTGGTCTTCGAGCACGGCACCATGACCGGCCGCGCCGACGCTCCCTCCACCGGTCCGGACGCGCGCGGCGAGAGCCTGCTCTTCGCGGGCGCCGGCTACGCGGCCGCCGCCCCGGACTACCTGGGCCTGGGCACCGGCCCCGGTCTCCACCCGTACGCCGACACCGCCTCGGAGACCACCGCCTCGCTCGATCTCCTGCGCGCCGCCCGCGCGTTCACCGCCGGGCGCGGCCACCGTCTCGACCCCCGCGTCCTGGTGACCGGCTTCTCGCAGGGCGGCCCGGCCGCGATGGCCCTCGGCCGCGCCCTCCAGGACGGGGCCGACCGGCACTTCCGGCTCGGCGCGCTCGCGCCGATCAGCGGTCCCTACGACGCCGAGCACGCCGAGATGCCCGCCGGCTTCGACGGCACCCTCGACCCGAGGAGCGCCACCTACTACTTCGCCTACTGGCTGGTGGCGATGAACCGGCTCCACCCGATCTACGCGGATCCGGCCGAGGTCTTCCGCCCGCCCTACGCGGCCACCGTGGAAGGCCTGTTCGACGGCACCCACGGCAGCGCCGAGGTGGCCGGGGCGCTGCCCGCCACCCCGGCCGAGCTGCTCACCCCGGAGTTCACCGCGCGAGCCGCCCACCCCACCGGCGCCCTGCTCGACGCCCTGCGCGCCCAGGACTCCACCTGCGACTGGGCGCCCGCCGTCCCGGTCCGCCTCTACGCGGCGAGCGGCGACCGGGACGTGACGATCCTGAACGCCCGTCACTGCGCGGAGCGGTTGGCCGCCCACGGGACGGAGGCCCCGCTGCTGGACCTCGGCCCGATCGGCCACTCGCCGTCCAAGAAGGCGGCCCTCCCGCAGATCCTCAGCTGGTTCGGGCAGGTGCTCCCCGCCTGACCTCCGGCGCCGCCGCCGCGTCTTCCGGCACCGCCGCGCCTTCCGCGCCCGCCGCGCCCGGCCGCAGGGCACGGCGGGCGGCCCTGCGGTCGAGCAACCGGTTCACACCGAGGACGACCACCGCGGCGTAGGTCCAGCCGACCAGGATGTCGATCACGAAGTGCTCGCCGCCGTACACCAGCGTGAAGGCCATCGCCGCGGGGTACGCGGCGAGCAGCACCCGTACCCGCCGGCTCGCGACCGGCCAGAAGAACAGCGCGATCATCATCGGGTACGCGGCGTGCAGAGAGGGCATCGCCGCCACGTCGTTGGCGAACCGGCTGCCGCCCTCGAACACCGAGGCGGCGCGCGGCAGTCCGCTCTGGTTGAGCACGTCGGCCACGATCCTGGTCACCTCGGGCAGGGCGCCCTGCTCCCCGGCCATCCACGGCGGCACGGCCGGGTAGAGCACGTAGGTGAGGAAGGCCGCGTAGGTCAGGGCGAGGTAGCAGGCGAGCAGCCGCCGGAAGCGGGGGTGGTCGCGCCGCCAGAGCACGGCCAGCAGGACGAAGACCACGAAGAAGTGCGACATGTAGACGGTGACGGCGGCGTAGTCGTACACGTGGGCGGTGCCGGGGGTGTAGAGGGCGTGCTGCAGACGCACCGTCAGGGTCTGGCCGAGGCCGAGGGCGGTGTCGAAGTCCAGCTGCGGCCGGAGGTGGGGTGCCCAGGGGGTGTGCGCGCCGAAGCCGCGCAGCAGCGAGTACGTCAGCACGGCGGCCATCACCGGCACCCAGTCGCGCAGCACCAGCAGCGCCCGGCGCCATCCGTGGCCGCTGTGCACGGCGGCGGCCAGCAGCGCGCCGATCAGCCAGAGGAAGACCAGATCCTCGGTGTAGGGCAGGCCGTTCACCCACGTCCAGCGCGCGAGCGCGACCAGGTAGACCGGCCAGGCGGCCCGGCGGACGACCGGCCACCAGCCGGCCGAGCGAGCGGAGAGCTGCTGTTGGGCCACGGGCGTGTCCCTTCGTGTAGGTACGGGGTCACCGAGCCTGGCACGCGATCATGAGGGGTACCTGAACGGGGCCCTCCACCCTCCTCGGGAACGTACAGGAACCATTCCGCTCCGCTCCTGACGATCAGTCAATTCACCTTCGCCACACGGGAATCCACTTGCTCTGCCCCCTCCGTTGCGGTTGGGTCGGGGCATGATTGCCGAATACATCCGGTACCGGGTCACCGAAGGCCGCCGCGCCGCCTTCGAGGAGGCGTACGCCCGCGCCGCGGGCTCGCTGCGAGCGGCGGAGCAGTGCGTGGACTACGAGCTCTCCCGCTGCGTCGAGGAGCCCGACGCCTACGTCCTGCGGATCCGTTGGACCTCCGCCGAGGACCACCTCCGGGGCTTCCGCGCCGGCCCGGAGTTCGCCGCCTTCCCGGCCGAGATCGGGCCCTACGTGCGGGACATCGAGGAGATGCGGCACTACGAGGTCACCGAAGTGGCCGGCCGGGGCGGGTCGGCCCCGACCCTGTACGCGTGGGCGGGCGGGGCGGGCGCCTTCGAGCGGCTGTTCACCCGCTTCTACGAGCACGTCGGCAAGGACGAGGTGCTCGCGCCGGTGTTCGCCGGGATGGACCCGCACCACGCCGAGCACGTCGCGGCCTGGCTGGGCGAGGTGTTCGGCGGCCCGGCCCGGTACAGCACGGAGCACGGCGGCCACCGGCACATGGCCTCCCGCCACCTGGGCCGGGGCGTGACCGAGCAGCAGCGCCGCCGCTGGGTGGCCCTGCTGCTGGAGACCGCCGACGAGGTCGGGCTGCCCGCCGACCCGGAGTTCCGCGGAGTGCTCGCGTACTACCTGGAGTGGGGCACCCGGATGGCCGTGATCTACTCCGGCCCCAACCCGCCGCCGCTGCCCGAGACCCCGATGCCGCGCTGGGACTGGGGCATCACCCCGCCGTACCTGCCGTGACACGAGCCGCGGCCGAGGGGTGAGACGCCCCGTTCCGCACCAGGCGCTCTCTGTGTAATGTCACATGCCATGAAACCCTCCTTCGGTGCCGCCCTCCTGGTGGCGGGCGCTCTGCTGTCCACCCTCTCCGCCTCCCCGGCCCAGGCCCTGGACGTCGGCTGCACCGTCACCGCACCAGCCCAACGAGGCGTGGAGGAACGGCGGTTGACCGATCCGCGCAGCGCCGACCTGGTGACCCGGGGCGGCCTCGGCAGCTTCACCGCACGGTTCCCCGCCGCGCTGTGCTCCACCCGGAACGCCCACGAGGCCGAGGAGTTGGCCGACTCCTGGGGCGTAGCCCTCTGGCAGTCGGCGGTCAACCGCGCCCAGGGGCGGCGCCCCGGTGGCGACCTGGCGCCCGGGGACGACCGGCCGCTGTACTGGGCGCGGCTCGCCATGGTGGACCAACTGAACGGCTGGCAGCCGCAGTTCGCGGTGGACGCCGCCGCACTCCGGGCCCGCTTCGAGGACGCCTCGCGCGGCCTGAAGGAGAACGACTTCAGCCCCGCCCCCGGCCTGAAGCGCATCTTCGTCAGCGGCTTCGACCCCTTCGGCCTGGACGGCGACCTGCGCACCGCCAACCCCTCCGGCTCGGCCGCGCTCACCCTCAACGGACGCCGCGTCACCCTGGACGACGGCTCCGCCGCCGAGATCCGCGCCGTGGTGCTGCCGGTCCGCTACGGCGACTTCGACCGCGGCATCGTCGAGCGGGCCTACGGCCCCCGGCTGGCGGCGGGTCCGCGCTCGGCCGACCGCATCACCTCGATCAGCCAGGGCTACCCGGGCCTGTTCACCGTGGAGGAGTGGGCCGGCCGGGCCCGCTCCGCCGACCCGTACCCCGACAACACCGGCGCGCTCTCCGGCGGGACGTACCAGAACCCGGTGGTGGCACCGGGCATGGGCCCGGGCCCGGAGTTCATCCGCACCACCCTCCCCGGCGCCGCCCTGGAGCAGGCCGCCCAGACCCCGTACCCCGTGCTGGTCAACCCCGAGGTCACCGAGATCCCGGCCGGCGGGACCCAGCCGGTGGACCGCGAGGACGGCCCCACCCCGGGCTCGCGCGCCGTGGCCGGCGGGGGCGGCGGCTACCTCTCCAACGAGGTCGCCTACCGCAGCAACCGCCTGCGCCAGGAGCTCCGCCCCACCCTGCCCGGCGGCCACCTGCACACCCCCGTGCTGACCGGCCTGCCCGCCGACCGCACCCAGCTCACCGACCCGGCCTTCGAGCAGAACGAGGCCGCGATCACCGCCGAGGTCCTGGTCCTGCTCAAGGCGGGCTGGCGGCAGGACGCCTGACGGGCCGTTCGGCCGACATCCGCTGTCGGCCGGGTGTCGGCCGGGGAGGTGAAAAAGTACTACGAGGAGGGCGAGGCGCCCCGGCCCCGGCCGGAGGGCGGGTCAACCTGAGGAATCCTGCGGCCCCCGCGCCGTGTCCCCAGGTCTGGAGCCCGCCATGCGACGAAGCCTCGCCCTCCCAGCCGTCCTGCTCACCGCCGCCCTCGGCCTCGCCACCGCGCCCGCCGCCCACGCGGCGCCGGGCGACAACGGCGACGTGAAGATCCACAAGACCACCACGCCGACCCTCGACCAGAACTCCGAGCCGAAGGTCTGCAAGTTCTACATCGCCGCCCTCAACTTCGACGTCGTGCAGATGGTCAGCTACACCCTCACCCAGCAGCCGCCGACCGGGAACGCCGAGGTGGCGGCCGGCCAGGTCGTGCTGGCCGGCGGCAACGGGCGCTCACAGGACTACACCCTGCCCGAGGGCCACTACAAGCTCGAGTGGACCTTCGCCGGGGAGAACGGCAAGGCCAAGCAGAAGGTCTTCACGGTGGACTGCTCGCCGGTGGACACCGACCTGCCCATCAGCGGCGTCCCGGGCGGTGGCAAGCCCAGCGCGACGCCGACCGGCGCCGGCGGCTCGGGCACCGGCTCCGACGGGCTCCCCGTCGGCGGCGTGGACGCGGGCGGCGGCGGCAGCTCCGGCGGGCCCAACCCGGCCGAGATCGCCGGAGGTTCGGCCCTGCTGATCGGTGCCGCCGCCGTCAGCGTGCGGTACCTGCGACGCCGCGCCGCCCGCCATGCGGAGCACTGAGCTGCCGAGCACCGAGTTGCCCAACGCTGAGTTTCCCAACGCTGAGCGCACCTCCGTCCGCTGCGGCCCCGGCGTCCTCACTGCCGGGGCCGTGGCGGTGGCCGTGCTGATCGGCGGCTGGCTGGTGCACGACGGCTCGGCCACCGCCGGACCGCCGCAGCCCGCCGCCGTCGCGGCCGACGCCGCGCCGTCCCCCTCCGTCTCCCTCCCCGCCTACGCGCCCGCGCTGGCGCCCTCCCCGCCGAGCCGGATCCGGATCCCCTCGATCAAGGTGGACGCCCCCGTCTCCGGCGTCGGCCTGGACGCCGCCGGCCATCTGACGTCCCCTCCGATGGCCGAGCGAAACCTGGCCGGCTGGTACCGCGACGCCGCCGCCCCGGGCGCGAACGGCACCGCCGTGGTCCTCGGCCACGTCGACAACCGCACCGGCCCCACCGTCTTCCACCGCCTGGGCCTGCTCCGCCGCGGCGACACCGTCGAGATCACCCGCCAGGACCACCGCACCGCCGTCTTCACCGTCACCGACGTCCGCACCCACCCCAAGTCCGCCTTCCCGACCGAGGCCGTCTACGCCTCCACCGGCCGTCCCGAACTCCGGGTCCTCACCTGCGGCGGCCACTTCGACCGCAAGAACGGCGGCTACGACTCCAACGTCGTGGTCTCCGCCCGCCTCACCTCCACGCGCTGACCCCCACCCGCCGACCGCCAACTCCCCGATCCCGCACGGGTGATCCGCCGGGAAGGGGGTAGGCGCGGACCGGAGCGCCGGGCCGACGGGGTGCGGCGCCGTCCGGAAGGAGAGCAAGGGTGGGCATCGGTGGCTGCATCCTCCTGTTCGCGGCAGGAGCAATCCTGACGTTCGGTGTGGACTGGGAACTCTCGGGGGTCAACCTCGACGTGATCGGCGTCATCATGATGATCGCCGGCCTGCTCGGCCTGGTGGTCTACGCCCGGGTCTACCGACGGCGCCGCCTGCTCGGCACGGTCGAGGCCCCCGTCGTCCGGGAGCGCTACCGCGAGGAGCTCTGACCGACCCGGCGGCCGGACGTCCCGTCAGCCCTCCTGCCGCATCCGGAGGGCGGGGAGGTCCGCCGAGGGCACCACGGTCACCGGCGCCTCCGCACGGAGCGCCCAGCGGCGGATCCCCGCCACGTCGATCCCGAACGGCGGCCGCGCCTCGAACGACGCCAGCCCCTCCGCGGCCCTGGCCAGCAGCGCGACCGCCCCCTTCGGGTTGCCGCGCGCGGCGTGCGTCAGCCCGACCGCGTACTGCGCCAGCGCCCGCCACAGTGCCCGCTCCTCCTCCGGAGCGCTCTTCCAGCGGTCCTCCAACACCTCGTGGGCGTGGAACGGCCGCCCGGCGTCCAGCAGTTGCTGCGCCTCCTCCAGCGTCCGCCCCGCCGACCGCACCACCCCCTCCGGCTGCCGCGGCGCGCCCTGACTCCCGTACGCCAACGGCCGCCCCAAGCCGTCCCTGGGCCGCCCGTTCCGCGCCCGCCCCTCCGCGTCCCGGTCCCGCCCGGGCACACCGCCGACCCGGGCCCGGACCTCCCCCGGGTGCCCGCACTCCGCCCGCAGCCGCCCGCACTCCGGGCAGACCTCCCCGACCCAGCACGCCGCCTCGCCGCCCTCGGGCTCCATCTCGCTCATGAACCCATTCTCCCCCGCGGCCCGCGTGAGGGCGGGGCCCCGGAGGATCCCCGCCCTCACGTCACCTAGGCCGAGCGCCGCAGAGGTGGCGCCGGCACGTCGCCGGGAGCAGCCGCCGGCAGACGGGCGGAGTCGACCGCTCCCGGGCCGTGGAGGGTGAAGGTGAACTCCCGGTGGGCCTTGGCGTCCAGCGGGAGGGGGAGGTGAATGCGGCCCTCCTCCACCAGGCGGCGGACCTCGCCCCGGCTGAGGCCGAGCCCGAGGCAGAGCAGCCGCTCCGCCCGGATCGGGGCCGGGAGGTCGAAGCGGACCTCGACCTCGAAGGCGCGCGGGTCGTCCAGGGCGTAGAGCGGCATCCGGGTGTCGAGCTCCCAGGTGCCCGCCCAGTCCAGGCGGTAGCCGTTCTTGGTCGCGAGCGACGCGCTCATCGTCAACTCCCGCACCACGCCCGGGTCGTTGTTCTCGTACGCGACCAGCCGAGCCGGGTCGAGGGAGGAGACGTGGGCCCGCTCGTGGACGGGCACCTTCGACGTGCGGTCGCAGCCCGCGCAGCTGAGCAGCAGCCAGACGTCGAGCAGCTTGCCGCTGGCGTTGACCCGGATCTTGCCGGAGGCCCGGTGCCGGGTCGAGGGACAGTCCGGGCAGGGCCGGACGACGGTGGGAAGGCCGAACCGGCGCACGGCCCAACGGGCCTTGCGATTCGTATGCATGTGGGTGATCGCTCTCTGGACGTGACGGAAGCGCGCGTCATCGCCTCGGGGGCGGTTCGCCGACACCGAGGGCGGGATCGTGGTCCTGCGCGCTGGGGTGGATGCTCGAAGCAGCCGTCACTTGTCCATGGGCGGGATGATGCTGAACCCGGGGCGGCCGTGGCAATCGATTAATCTCCGCCCCCCGACGGCGCCCCGCCGACGGGCCTCAGGCGTAGTGTCCGCCCGTGATGCCCGCCAGGGGGTCGGCCACCTCGGTCAGCAGGACGGCTCCGTCGGAGCGGACGCTGTTGACGGCGGTGCTCACCGGTCGGATGGCCAGGTCGGCGGCGGGGACGGTGAGGAGGGAGCGGACCTCCTCGACCTCGGAGAGCTCCGGGTCGAGCCAGGCGTCCAGGTGGTCGGGGTGGAGGGTGACGGGCATCCGGTCGTGGACGCGGCCGGCCGCGTCGACCGCCTCGGTGGTGAGGAGGGTGCAGGTGACCAGCCAGGCGGCCGGGTCCTCGTCCTCGGGGACCGACCGGTCGCGCCAGTACTCGTACAGGCCGGCCATCAACAGGGGGGCGCCGTCCGGGCGGTGGAGGTAGTAGGGCTGCTTGAAGGCCTTGCGCCCCTCCGCGGCCCCGACCAGCTTCCACTCGTAGTAGCCGTCGCCCGGCACCACGCAGCGCCGGGCCGCGAAGGCCTTGCGGAAGGAGGGCTTCTCGTGGGCGGTCTCCACCCGGGCGTTGATCATCCGGGCGCCGGCCTTGGGGTCCTTGGACCAGGACGGCACCAGCCCCCACCGCAGCGCCTCCACCCGCCGCACCAACTCGCCCGTCTCCCGGTCGACGCGCTCCAGGACGGCGGCCACCGGGTCGGTCGGCGCGACGTTCCAGGAGGGCAGCAGGGTCTCGGCCGAGGGCCAGACCACCGCCCGCAGCAGCGAGGCGATGTCGGACGGGGAGGAGGTGGAGACGAAGCGACCGCACATGGTCCCCATCCTCCACTCCCACCCCGTCAGGCGTCCGCCGAACCACCGAGGAGTCAGCCGGCGAGTTGCCGCTCCAGCTCCGCCAGGGTGCGGTAGCAGGAGAGCACCTGCGCCAGCGAGGCGTTCGGCTCCCGGCCCTCCCGGATGGCGGCCACGAACTCGCGGTCCTGCAGCTCGATGCCGTCCAGCGAGACGTCGACCCCGCTGACGTCGATCTTCTCCTCCGCCCCCGTGAACAGGTCGTCGTAGCGGGCCAGGTAGGTCCCGGTGTCGCCGATGTAGCGGAAGAAGGTGCCGAGCGGGCCGTCGTTGTTGAAGGAGAGCGAGAGGGTGCAGATGGCTCCGCTCTCGGCCTGGAGCTGGATGGACATGTCCATCGCGATGCCGAGCTCGGGGTGGACCGGGCCCTGGAGGGCGTTGGCCCGCACGATCGGGGAACCGGTCTGGTACGCGAACAGGTCGACGGTGTGGGCGGCGTGGTGCCAGAGCAGGTGGTCGGTCCAACTCCTGGCCTGGCCCAGGGCGTTGAGGTTGCTTCGGCGGAAGAAGTAGGTCTGCACGTCCAGTTGCTGGATGGCGAACTCCCCGGCCGCCACCCGCCGGTGGATCCACTGGTGGCTGGGGTTGAAGCGGCGTGTGTGGCCGGCCATCGCGACCAGGCCGGTGCGCCGCTGGGCGGCCAGGCAGGCCTCGGCGTCCGCCAGCGAGGCGGCGACGGGGATCTCCACCTGGACGTGCTTGCCGGCCTCCAGGCAGGCCAGGGTCTGTGCGGCGTGCATCGGCGTCGGGGTGGCCAGGACGACGGCGTCGACGTCGTCCATAGCCAGCACCTCGTCGAGGTCGGCCGCGGCCCGCCCGATGCCCTGCTCGGCGGCGAACCGGCGGGCGCTCTCCAGGCCGGAGCTGACCACGGCGGCCACCTCCACGCCCTCGATCCGGCGCAGGGCCGCGGCGTGCTTGGCGCCGAAGGCGCCGCCGCCGGCCAGGGCGATCCGCAGGGGCTGCTGCTCGGTCATGTCACTCCTCGTCCGCGGGCCCGGCGGGCACCTGCGGGTGGTTGGTCAGGATCAGGTGGCCGACGGCGGTGTTCGACGCCGGCACGTGGTAGAAGCGGTGGTCGGCCGAGACGGCGCCGCCGCCGTCGACGTCGCTCAGCGCGCCGCGCGCGATCAGCCACATCACCAGCTCGATGCCCTCCGAGCCGGCCTGCTCGACGTACTCCAGGTGGGGCACCCGGGACAGGCCCTCCGGGTCGGCGACCAGCCGGTCCAGGAAGGCGTTGTCCCATTCCCGGTTGATCAACCCGGCACGCGGGCCCTGGAGTTGGTGGCTCATCCCGCCCGTGCCCCAGACCTGGACGTTCAGCGGCCGGTGGTAGGACTCGACGGCCCGGCGCAGCGCCCGGCCCAGGGCGAAGCAGCGCGCTCCGGAGGGCACCGGGTACTGCACCACGTTGACGTGCAGCGGGATCACCCTGCACGGCCAGCGCTCCACCTCGCCGAAGACCAGCGACAGCGGCACGGTCAACCCGTGGTCCACCGGCATCTCCTGGGCCAGCGTCAGGTCGAAGTCCTCCCGGATCAGGGAGTGCGCGAGGTGCGCGGCGAACTCCGGATCGCCCTCGACGTCCGGCACCGGACGGGGGCCGTAGCCCTCGTCGGCGACGGGGAAGGCGGCGCCGGTGCCGAGCACGAAGGTGGGGACAAGGGAGAGGTCGAAGGCGGTGGCGTGGTCGTTGTAGACCAGCACGACCACGTCGGGGACGTTGTCCCGGGCCCACTGCCGGGTGTGCTCGTAACCCTCGAACACCGGCTGCCAGTAAGGCTCCCGGGTCTTGCCGTGGTCCATCGCGGCACCGATGGCGGGCACGTGCGAGGTGAAGACGGCGGCCGTGATCCCGGCCCGCCCAGTCTGGTCAGCATGCGCGGCCTCCAGTACGGCGTGGTCGAGGCGCTGCCCCGCCGGCCGGCCGCCGCCGACCATCATCGCGCGGTACTCCTCCTCGGTCATGCCGGTCATCGAGCCCGCCATCTGCTGGAACGAGAGCCCCAGCGTGGCGCCCCACTTGGCGAGGAAGTAGATGTTCCCGCCCTCGGCGATGGCCCCGTTGAGGTCACGCTCCAGCAGCGCCCGCTTCTGCTCCTCGCGCAGCGGCCAGGCGTCCAGGTACCCGCGCTCGTCGGCCAGGTAGGCGGCGCGGTTCTCGGCCGTGGTGAGCGACATGCAGAACTGGTTGAGGTGGTAGCCCTTGGCCGACTGCTCGGCGTCGAAGATCGTGGTCCCCGGCACCAGCCGGTAACTGCGGTCCACTGGTCTCAACTCCCCTCTTCCTCGGGCCAGTACAGGCGCATCGGATTGTCGACGAGCAGTCTGCGCAGCGGTTCGCCCGCCGGGGCCACGTGCCTCAGGTGGTCGACCAGCAGGCCGTCGTCGGGCATGTGGCCCTTCAGGTTGGGGTGCGGCCAGTCGGTGCCCCAGAGCACCCGGCCGGGGAACTCCTCGACCACCCGGCGGGCGAACGGCACCACGTCCCGGTAGGCGTCCCGCTCGCCGTCCAGCGCCGGCGGGCCGGTCAGCGAGAGCCGCTCCGGGCAGCTGACCTTGCACCAGATGTCCTCCCGGGCCCGGAGGAAGTCGAGGAAGGCGCCGAACTCCGGGCCGTCCACGTCCTTGGAGACGTCCGGCCGGCCGAGGTGGTCGACCACCAGCGGCACCGGTATCGAGAGGAAGAACTCGGCCAGCTCCGCCAGGTCGTCGGCCTCGAAGTAGAGGACCACGTGCCAGCCCAGCGGCGCGATCCGCTCCACCACCGCCCGCAGGTCCTCGGCCGGGGTGACGTCCACCAGCCGCCGGACGAAGTTGAACCGGACCCCGCGCACCCCCGCCTCGTGCAGCTCCCGCAGCTCCGCCTCCGACACCCCGGGGCGGACGGTGGCCACGCCCCGGGCGCGCCCGGCGGAGCGGCGCAGGGCGTCGAGCAGGGCCCGGTTGTCGGAACCGTGGCAGGTCGCCTGGACGATCACGTTGCGGGCCAGGCCGAGGTGGTCGCGCAGGGCGAAGAGCTGGTCGGCGGAGGCGTCGCACGGGGTGTACTTGCGCTCGGGGGCGTAGGGGAAGACCTCCCCCGGGCCGAAGACGTGGCAGTGCGCGTCCACCGCCCCTTCCGGCAGGGCGAGCCGGGGCCGGGACGGGGCCGGGTGCCAGTCCAACCAGCCCGGGGTCTTCTCGACGGTCTCGGTGTCCACTCTCAGTCCTCGTAGCGCAGTCCGAGCGCGGCCAGCGGGCCCCGCATGCCGTACATGTCCAGGCCGAGCTCGCCGGCCCGCAGCCGCTCGCGCTTTCCGGCCTCGTTGGCCTCGCGCGCCGCCGCGGCCTCGGCCACTTCACCGGCCCGCTCGCGCGGCACCACCACCACGCCGTCGGCGTCGGCCAGCACCACGTCGCCGGGCCGCACCAGCGCGTTGGCGCACACCACCGGCACGTTGACCGATCCCAGGGTGGCCTTCACCGTGCCCCGGGCGTGGACGGCGCGGGCAAAGACCGGGAAGTCCATCGCGGCCAGGTCCGCCACGTCCCGCACACCACCGTCGATGACCAGACCGGCGCAGCCGCGGGCCCGGAAGGAGGTGGCGAGCAGTTCGCCGAAGAAGCCGTCCTCGCTCTCGGTGGTGCAGGCGGCCACCACCACGTCGCCGGGCCGCAGTTGCTCGGCCGCGACGTGCAGCATCCAGTTGTCGCCGGGCTGGAGGAGTACGGTGACGGCGGTGCCGCAGAGGCGGGCACCGGGGTAGGCGGGGCGCAGGTACGGGCGGGTCAGGCCGGTGCGGCCCATCGCCTCGTGGACGGTGGCCACGCCGAAGGCGGAGAGCGCGGCGACGGCGGCCGGGTCGGCGCGGGTGATCGAGGTCCGGACCAGACCGAGTTCGGTGGGTTCCACGGTGTTCTCCTGAAGGATGGTCAGCCGTCGAGGCCGGCGAGGCCGGCGGGGCGTTCAGCGGGGCGAGGGGCGAGGCGGGCGGCCAGGCGGGGGTGGACGCGCAGCGCGTTGCCGCCGAGGACGGCGGCCCGCTGCTCCGCGCTGAGGTGCGGCGTCGCGTCGAGGTAGCGCCGGGTGTCGTCGTAGTGGTGGCCGGTGCGCGGGTCGGTGCCGCGGACGGCGCCGATCATCTCGTTGGCGAAGAGCAGGGCCTCGGCGGGGACCACCCGGGTGAGCAGGTCGATGCCGGGCTGGTGGTAGACGCAGGTGTCGAAGTACACGTTGCGGCCGAGGAGTTCCTCGGGTTCGGGGCGCCCGAGCGCCTGTGCCAGGCCGCGGAAGCGTCCCCAGTGGTAGGGGACGGCGCCGCCGCCGTGCGGGATGACGAAGCGAAGGGTGGGGAAGTCGGCGAACAGGTCGCCTTGGAGAAGCTGCATGAAGGCGGTGGTGTCGGCGTTCAGGTAGTGCGCGCCGGTGGTGTGGAAGGCCGGGTTGCAGGAGGTGGAGACGTGGACCATCGCGGGGACCTCGTACTCCACCAGCGCCTCGTAGAGCGGGTACCAGCTCCGGTCGGTCAGCGGCGGAGCGGTCCAACTGCCGCCGGAGGGATCCGGGTTGAGGTTCACCGCGACCGCGCCGAGCTCCTCCACCGCGCGCCGCAGCTCCGGCAGGCAGCTCGCCGGGTCGACGCCCGGCGACTGCGGGAGCATCGCGCCCATCGCGAAGCGGTCGGGCCGCAGGGTGGCGACGCGGTGCACCAGGTCGTTGCAGATCCTGGCCCAGGCGGCGGAGACCGCGAAGTCCCCGATGTGGTGGGCCATGAAGCTGGCGCGCGGGGAGAAGATCATCAGGTCGGTGCCGCGCTCGTCCATCATGCGGAGCTGGTTCTCACCGACGGCCTTGAGCAACTCCTCGTCGGAGATCGAGAGTTCGCCGGGATCGGGGGCCTCTGCCCCGGACCCGGCGGCCGCGATCTGACGCTCGCGCCAGGCGGCGAGCTGGGGCGGGGCGGTGGTGAAGTGGCCGTGGCTGTCGATGATCACGGGGGGCGCTCCTGAGGGGTCGGAGGGTGGGTCAGCGGTCGGCGGAGGGCCAGCCGGTGTACTGCTCGGCCAGGTAGGCGCGGCCCGCCCGGGTGCCCACCACGCAGTCCAGCTCGCCGAGTTGGCGGCGCAGCTCGAACGGGGTGGCGCCGGGCGGGGTGTGCAGCAGCCGCGTCATCCAGGAGGAGAAGTGCTGGGCCCGCCAGACCCGGCGCAGCGCGGTCGGCTGGTAGTCGTCCAACGCGGGCTCGCCCTCCGGTCCGAGGGCGCGCACCAGCACGCCTGCCAGCACCTTGACGTCGTGCAGCGCCAGGTTCAGCCCGCGCGCACCGGTCGGCGGGACGGTGTGCGCGGCGTCCCCCGCGAGCAGCAGCGAGCCCCAGCGCATCGGCTCCTGGACGAAGGAGCGGAAGCGGAGCACCGTCCGCTCCAGGATCGGGCCCTCGGTCAGCTGGAAGCCGTCCTCGCCCGCCACCCGGCCCTGGAGGGTGGCCCAGATCCGCTCGTCCGGCCAGTCCTCGACGCGCTCGTCCGGGGCGCACTGGAAGTACATCCGCTGGACCGCCTCGGTCCGTTGGCTGATCAGCGCGAAGCCGTGGGCGGAGTGCGCGTAGACCAACTCCGCTGCACTGGACGGCGCCTGGGCCATCACACCGAACCAGGCGAACGGGTACTCGGCACCGTGCCGGGTCCGGTGCCGCTCCGGCACCAGGTCGCGGCAGGTCGAGCGGGAGCCGTCGGCGCCCACCACGTAGCGGGCCCGCAGCTCGTGCCGCGTCCCGTCGGCGGCGGTGAACCGCACCCGGGGCGCGGTGGTGCCGACGTCCAGGACCTCGGTGTCGCGGACGCCGAAGTGGACCGTCCCGCCGTCGCGCTCGCGGGCGTCGGCCAGGTCCTTGAAGACCTCGGTCTGCGGGTACAGCCAGACCGAGGCACCGGCCAGCTCCCGGAAGTCGATCCGGTGCGGGCGGCCGGCGACCCGCAGTTCGGTGCCGGTGTGCTCGTGGCCCTCGCGCAGGATCCGGTCGCCCACTCCGGTCTCCACCAGGTCCCGGGCCACGTCGGCCTCCAGGATGCCGGCCCGGTGGGTGGTCTCGATCTCGCGGCGGGTGCGCAGGTCGACGGCCACGCTGGGCACGCCCGCCCGGCCCAGCAGGTGGGCCAGCATCAGGCCCGCCGGACCGGCCCCGACCACGGCGACGGGCACCTCGGTCACGGTGTCGACGGGCGTCTCGTCGACGGGCGTTGCGGGCACGGCGGCTCCCGGGAGGGTGGGGGTCTGGGAACGCCCCGGGCGGGTCGCACCGGGGACGCCCCGAACGCTGACACCCCGCACCCCGCCGCGTCGCCACCCTTTCCGTCAGACGGAAAGCCCTGCCCGCAACCGGCCCCGCGCGGGCAGGATCGGCACCCTCAGGACGTCCTCAGAGCGCCGTCCGGGCCCGCCGTCCCAACTCCTCGGAGATCCCGTGCACCGCCCGCAGCAGGGGCTCGCGCAGCCCGCGCGCCCGGTCCGCGCCCCGCGCGGCGATCACGATCCCCAGCACCGCGCCGACCGGCCCGGTCCGGCCGATCCGCACCGGGGCCGCCACCGCGACGGTCGCGTCCTGGAGCTGACGGTCGCTCACGAAGACCTGCTCGCGCCGGATCAGGTCCAGCTGCGCGCGCAGCTCCTTCGGGTCCGTCACCGTGTGCTCCGTCCAGGCCCGCAGCGGCGCGGCGAGCACCTCCTCCTGCAGCTCCCGCGGCGCGTACGCCAGCAGCACCCGGCCCATCCCGGTCGAGCCGACCGGGAAGCGGGTCCCCACCATGGTCAGCAGGTCCACCGACCGGTGCCCGGCGATCCGCTCCACGAAGACCAGCTCGGTGCCCTCCCGGACCGCCAACTGGACGTTCTCGTGCGTGACTTCGTACAGGTCCTGCATGAACGGCAGCGCGGCGTCGCGCAGGATCTGGGTCCGCGGACAGCCCGAGGCGATCTCCCACAGACGCAGCCCCACGTGCCAGGAGCCGTCCTCGGCCCGCTCCAGCGCGCCCCAGGCCGCCAGCTCGGCCACCACCCGGTGCGTGGTGCTGACTGCCTGGCCGGTGCGGCGGGCGATCTCGGACAGCGTCAGCGCGGGGTGCTCGCGGTCGAACAGCGCCAGCACCTGGAGGACCTTGCCGGCCGCCGTGACCCGGGTCGTACTCATCCCGCCAGTCTTCCAGACCTCCTCCCACCAGCAGCGAAGGCATCCCCTTGAACGAGCCCAGCCTCCTCCCGACCCCGCCCGCCCTCCTCGGCCTCTCCTCGATGGCCGTCCGCCCCCTGCTCACCGAACTCGCCGCCCGCCTCGGCAGCACGCCCGGCCTGCCCGTCCGCTTCGAGGCCGCCGGGGGCGTCGAGACCGCCCGCCGGATCCGGGCCGGCGCCCGGGCGGACGTGGCCGTGCTCGGCGCCGACGCCCTCGCCGCCCTCCACCGGGAGGGCCACCTCGCCGCCGCACCGCTCCCCCTCTGGGACTCCGAGACCGTCGCCGCCGTCCCCGACACCACCGCGGCCCGTCCCCTCACCACCCCCGAGGACCTGTACGACCTCCTCCTCTCCGCCCGCACCGTCGCCCACTCCACCGGCCCCAGCGGCACCGCCCTGCTCGCCCTCCTCGACCGCCTCGGCCTCACCGGCCGCCTCACCCTCCGTCAGGCCCCGCCCGGCGTCCCCGTCGCCGCCCTCCTCCGCGACGGCACCGCCGACCTCGCCTTCCAACAACGCAGCGAACTCACCGGCCACCCCGGCATCCACCTCCTCGGCCCCCTCCCCGGCCCCACCGCCATCACCACCACCTTCTCCGCCGCCGTCCTCGCCACCTCCCCCCACCCCACCGAGGCGCACCACCTCCTCCGCCTCCTCGCCGCCGACGAGGCGTCACCCCGCACCCACGGCCTGAGCCCCCACCGCCCCCGGTGACGTTCGCGTGCCCGTCAACGGAGGTGCGAGGTCACCGCTCACCCACCGCCTCTGCCGATCCCGCCGCCTCCACCAGCCGGCAGCAACGACGGCACGACCCCGGGAAGGCGGGGTCGAAGTGGGTCAGGTAGACGGTGATACACCGCGCCGCGACCCCGCACAGGGTGCCCCCTCGCGGCCCGAGGGCATGCATCACCCCGGGCACGCCGTTCACCCCGCAAGCCGCGACAGGGGCGGGCTCCCGCACCGCTGCCGACGAGTTCTCACCATCAGGTCCACCGATCATCCGGCCGAGCCTGCCACAGCGGACGGGCAGGTCACCGAGGGGGTGCCCCGGCAACCCCCGTGTCACGGGCTGCGCCCGATCCGCGTTTAATCGGGGCATGAACGAGCGTGCGTTGCGGGTGGTGCTGGCCGAGGACTCCGTCATCCTCCGCGAGGGGATGGTGGAGCTGCTCCGGGCCCGGGGGTGCGAAGTGCTCGCGGCGGTGGGCACGGTGGCGGAGCTGACGGCCGCCGTCAGCACGCACGACCCGGACGTCTGCGTGCTGGACATCCGGATGCCGCCCACCCACACCGACGAGGGCATCCGGGCGGCCGTGGAGCTGCGGGCGGCCCGGCCCGGGCGGCCGGTGCTGGTGTTCTCGCAGCACCTCGAAGCCGCCTGGGCCGCACGCCTGCTGGAGGACGGGGCCACCGGGGTCGGCTACCTGCTCAAGGAACGCGTGGCCCGCACCTCCGAGTTCGTCGAGGCGCTGCACCGGATCGCGGACGGCGGCACCGCGCTGGACCCCGAGATCCTCACCGCCGTCCTGCGGAACGGCCGCCGCCGCAGTGTGGTGGAGGAGCTCACCGCGCGCGAGCACGAGGTGCTGGAGCTGATGGCGCAGGGCCGGTCCAACCGGGCGATCGCCGAGGCACTGGTGGTCTCGGAGCGGGCGGTGGAGAAGCACGTCGCGGCGGTGTTCGCCAAGTTCGGCCTGCCGGCCACCGGTTCGGACAACCGCCGGGTCAAGGCCGTCCTCACCTACCTCGCCGAGTCCGCCTGACGCGCGCTCAGAGCGCGGTCGGCAGTTCGGCCGTGACGGTGGTGGGCCCACCCGGCGGGCTGTCCACCCGCAGGGTGCCGTCCACGGCCGCCAAGCGCTCCCGCAACCCCGCCAGCCCGCCACCCGGTGCGGCCACCGCCCCGCCCCGCCCGTTGTCGCTGACACTGAGCCGCACCCTCCCCGCCCGCGACCGCAGGGCCACCTCGGCCCGGTCGGCGCCGCTGTGCTTGGCGAGGTTGGTGAGGAGCTCGGCGGCGCAGAAGTACACGGCCCGTTCGATCGCCGGGTCCGGCCGCTCCCGCAGGTCCACCGTCGTGGTGACCGGGACGGGGGCGGCCCCGGTCAGGGTGGGCAACGCCGCCGCCAACCCCTCGTCCAGGGCGACGGGGTGAATACCCCGGGTGAGGCGGCGCAGGCCGGTGATGGCCGAGTCGGTCTGCTGTCTGGCCCGGTCGAGCAGGACGCGCATCCGCTCCGGGTCGACCGCGTCCGGAGCCCCGGCACCGAGCGCGTCGTCGGTCAGGGAGAGCGTGATGGCGATGGCCACCAGCTCCGCCTGGGTGCCGTCGTGCAGGTCCCGCTCCAGACGGCGCAGGTCGTCGGTCGCCCCCGCCAGCAGGGCGGAACGCGCCCGCTCCAGCTGCCGCACCCGCTGCTGCGTCCCGGCCGGTCCGAGCAACTGCCGCGCCAGGTAACGGTTCAGACGGTCCATCGCCCGGAGCGCCGCCGGCACGGCGACCAGCACCCCGACACCCAGCACGACGCCGGCGGCGGTGAACCACCACTGCGGCCGTTCCGCCTCCGGCATCGCCAGCGCGACCAACGGGAAGGCGACCAACCAGGCTCCGCCGAGCGGCAACGGGACGGCCACGGCGAAGGTCAGCACGCCGACCGGCAGCCGCAGGCCCAGGTACAGCAGACTGCGCCAGCCCACCGGATCGGTGAGCCCCGCCCTGATCCGGGCGAGCACCCCGCCGCCGCGCGGAAGCGGCGCGGGCGGCTCCACCACCTCCCCCAACAGCGTCCCCACCAGCCGCCGTTGCAGCCCGGCGATCCCGCGCGCACCGTACAGTCCGGCGGCCACCAGGGGCAGCCCGAGCAGGGTGAGCGAGAGCAGCGTCCCCGCGTACAGCACCGCCAGCGCGTACACCCCGCCGAGCACCGCCACCGGCAGCCCCAGGACGGCGAACACGAACCGGCCCGTTCCCCTCCCCGCCCTCCCCGCCCTCGCCACCTCAGCCACGCCGACCGCCCGCCGCGGTCACCGCCGGGCCGGCCGAGACCAGCAGGCCCGTCCCCAGGACGCTCGGCAGCGTCAGTGCGGCCGCCCCGGCCACGATCCACCCGAAGGTCCCCCACGGCACCGCCGGCAGCACCGACCCGGTGAGCGCGCGGCTGAACGCCCCGGCCGCGGTGAACGCCACCGCCGACCCGAGCAGCACCCCGGCGACGGCCGTCAGCAATGCCTCCGCACCGAGCATCCGGGCCAGTTGACGGCGGGTCGCCCCGACCAGGGTGAGCAGGGCGAACTCACGGCGCCGGTCGGCGGTGAGGGCCACCAGGGTGTTGACGGTCGCCACCGCCGCGAAGCCGGCGAGCATCCCGAACTCGGACTGCCGCAGCCAGGTGTCGGTCTCCGAGGTGACGGTCTCTAGCCCGCTGCCAGGCGGAAGGACGGCGGCGGTCAGCCGCTCGACGGTGGTGGTCATGAGGACCATGGTGCCCGCGAGGCCCGTGAGCAGTGCGATCGGGACCACCGCCGAGGACAGGCGGTGCGCGTAGCCGCGCAGGTTGGCGTCGGCGAGCCAGCCCGTCCGGCGGGAGGACAGCCGCACCACCAGGCCGGGGAGGGCCGTCACCGCCCGGGCCGCCGGCGGCCCCAGCAGCCCGACGGCCGCCAGCAGGACCAGGGCCGCCAACAGCGCGGCCTGGCCCGACTTGTCGGGCGTCGAGGTGGCGGCGAGCCGCACCAGCGCCGCGCCTCCCGCCAGGCCCGCCAGCCCGGCCACCACGCGCAGCAGACCGGTCCCGGCCGCCTCGTCCCCGCTCTCCGCCAGGGCCGCGGCCGGGGCGATCCGGGAGATCCGGCGCACCGCGAGCTCGGTGGCCGCCAGGGCGACCAGCAGGGCCGCCACCAGCGCCACCGCCGACGGCACGGGCGTCCCGGGCACGCTCAGACCGGCCGGGGCCATCCCCCGCACCGTCAACTCCCGCAGGAACCACCGCGCCCCCGCCGTCCCGAGCACCCACCCGGCCGGACCGACGGCGAGCACCACGGCCACCACCTGCCGCCGCACCAGCCGCCTGGCCTGCCGGGGCGTGGCGGCCACGGTGCGCAACAGGGCGAGGTCCCGGTACTGCTGACGGACCGTGAAGCCGAGGGCGTTGACCACGGTGAAGAGCGAGACCAGCACGGCGATCTCGCCGAACGCTCCGGCGATCAGCACCAGCCCCGGCCCGGCCTCCGCCGCCCGCGTGCCGGGCGGCGCCGAGACCTGGGCCGCGACCAGGGAGCCGAACAGGGTGACGGTCGCCTGGGCGAGCAGCAGCGCCGCCCCGAGGCCCAGGAAGGAGGCGGGGCTCAGGCGCAGCTGCCCGAGGGCGAGGCGCAGCACGGCAGTGGTGTCGGCCATCTCAGGCTCCCGTCCGGGCCAGGCGGTCGGCGACCAGCTGCGCCGAGGGGCGGTCGAGGTCGTCGACGAGCAGACCGTCGGCCAGCACCACCACCCGGTCCGCGTACCCCGCCGCGACGGGGTCGTGGGTGACCATCACACAGGTCTGCCCGTCCCGGTCGACGCCCTCGCGCAGCAGCCCGAGCACCTCGTGTCCGGTGGTCCGGTCCAGGGCCCCGGTCGGCTCGTCCGCGAAGAGCACCGACGGACGGGCCAGCAGCGCCCGGGCGATCGCCACCCGCTGCTGCTGCCCACCCGACAACTGCCCCGGCCGGTCACCCTCCCGCCCGGCCAGTCCGACCCGCGCCAGCACCTCCCGCACGGCCGCTCGTTCCACCCGCCGCCCCGCGAGCCGCCCCGGCAGCTCCACGTTCTGCGCCGCCGTCATGGCGGGCATCAGGTTGAACGCCTGGAAGACGAACCCGACCTGACTGCGCCGCAGCTCCGCCAACCGCCGCTCCGGCAGCCGCGAGACCTCCGTCCCGCCCCACCACACCGACCCACTGCTCGGCCGGTCCATCCCGGCCAGACAGTGCAGCAGCGTGGTCTTCCCCGACCCGGAGGGCCCCATGACCGCGGTGAAGCTCCCCCGGCGCAGCTCCAGGCTCACCCCGCGCAGGGCATGGACGGTCCGACCGCCGCGCCCGTACGACCGGTGCAACTCCCGCACGGAGGCGGTGACGAGGGATTCGTTGGTTTCCATGCCCCCATCCTCGACACCCCGCCCACCACGATCGACCGTGCTCACACCCGACCCGGGGGTTCGGTTTTCCGTACCCCGACCCCGGCCCGCCGCGCGGAACCTCCCGTCAGCCGGGATGGACCTCGAGCGGCTTCTCCCGTTCCTGCACTGGTTCCTGCTGCGGCGGGCACGCCAGCGGGCCGCTGGCGCGATCACTCTGTTGTTCGGCCCGTCCACCGAACACCTCTGCCATCTGACGCCTGAGCACCTCAAGGTCGGCGACGGGCGCACCCACCTGGTCCTGGGTCGCCACCCTGTCCTGCTGCCCCCACTGCTCGCCGGGCTCCTTCAGCACCTTGCCGAGCAGCCCCAGTTGCGGCCACAGCTCTCGCGAGCCCGCCCGGGTCGCCAGTGGCAATTCCCCGGGATGGTTCCGGGCAAGCCGATCTCGACGCACGGCATGCCCCAGAAGCTGGGCCGCTCGTTCCTCTTCGGTTGAAACAACCCCAACTGCCCCAAGACGCTGGCCTATACGACCGACCGGCGTGAGGACACCAGGCTCTGCTTCCACCTCTGGAACAGTTTCGCCCTGGATCCAAGCTCGTCGTCGGCCTCCGTTCATACCGAACCCGTCCTCTGGGAATTCCGAGACGGCGGCACCCTGTTCACCGACGGTTTCACCATCACACCGACCGCTCCCGCCCCGTACGGTCCTGATCGCCGCCGATGGCTAGACTACTCACGGCAAATGGGTGCGGTGGAGTGGTCGGGGAGATACATCGCCTTCTCCTCAGGGGTGAGGTCGCGGGACACGGCCTCACAGATCTTGCTTATCGCCGCTGAGAGGGGGGTGTAAGGCCGCGCTTGTACGGCACCGTCGCTACCGGCGCTGACCAGGGTTCGCCCGTCAAGCGTGAAGGCCACCGTTTCGACGGACCACCTGTAGTTGGCATGGGTAGCGATGGTTCTGCCAGTAGCCGCGTCCCACAATCGCATCGAGTCATCGCCGCTTGTGGTGACCACGGTTCGGCCGTCAGGGCTGAACACCACCGATCTGGCCAACTCGGTGTGGCCCATGAGGGTCGCGGTGATCCTGCCGGTAGCTGTCTCTCTCAGCCGCACCGTGCCATCGTCACCAGTAACAGCGAGGATGTGCCCGTTGGGGCTGAACGTCACCGCCTCCGACCCGCTGGGGTCAGCGAGCCTGGCGATGGTCTTGCCGGTGGCCACATCCCACAGCACGGCCTCGTGGGCTCCGGCGGTTGCCAGGCTTCGGCCGTCAGGACTGAACGCCACCGACTCGACGGATGCGCTGGGGTTCTTGAAGGTGGCGATCGTCTTCCCGCTTGTCGCCTCCGACAGCACTGCCTTGTCGGAGCCAGCAGTGGCCAGAACGTGCCCATCGGGGCTGAACGCCAACGAGTGCGCGGACCTGGTATGGCTGGTGAAGGTCGCAATCGCACGTCCGGTGGCGACCTCCCACAACGAGGTCTTGTCCCGCTCTGCGGTGGCAAGAATCTTCCCGTCCGGGCTGAACGCGAGTGCCGAGATGGTTGCGCTGTGTCCGGTCAGGCTGGCGATGGTCTTGCCGGTGGGCAGGTCGCGCAGTCGCACGGTCTTGTCGAGGTCCGCAGTAGCCAGGGTGCGCTGGTCCGGACTGAAGGCCGCCGCCGAGACAGGATGGTCGTTCGTGGTGAAGAACGGAACTGGCGCACCCACATCCCACAGCCGCACGGTGCGGTCGCCGCCGGCAGTGGCCACGGTGCGCCCGTCCGGGCTGAACGCCACCGCGGAGACGTCCTTGGTGTGTCCGGTCAGGGTGGCGATGGCCTGACCGGTCCCCACGTCCCACAGGCGCACCGTCTTGTCGTCGCTTCCGGTGGCCAGGATGCGTCTGTCGGGGCTGAACGCCAACGAGTTCAGGGGAGCGCTGTGGCCGCTGAGGGTGGCGGTGGCCGTATTGGTGGCCAGGTCCCACAACTTCACCGTGTGGTCGCCGCTGGCCGTGGCGAGGAGTTTTCCATCGGGGCTGAACGTCAACGCCTCGACAGACCAGTTGTGGCCGGTGAGTGTCGTGGTGGTCTTGCCGGTGCTCACGTCCCACAACCGCACGCCTTCGTCGTAGCCTGCGGTAGCCAGGGCGCGACCGTCGGGGCTGAAGGCCAGCGCGGCTACGCCGACCTCCTGGCCAGTGAGAGTCAAGACAGCTTTTCCTGTCGCCACGTCCCACAACCGCACCGTGCGCTCGCCGCCGGCCCTGACCCTCTGCTCGATCTGCGGTGCGCGATCGCCACTGGCAGTCGCGATGGTGTGCCCGTCGGGACTGAACACGACGGAGTTCACTGGGCCGGGGCCGATGTTGAGGATCCGGGCGTACTCGCCGGTGGCCACGTCCCACAACCGCACCGTGTCGTCGCTGCCGCCGGTAGCCAGGGTGCGCCCGTCAGGACTGAACGCCACGGAGTTCACCGTACCGAATGGGTCCGTGAGGGTGGCGGTGGTCGTGCCGGTGGCCACGTCCCACAACCGCACGGTTCTGTCGCTGCTGCCTGTGGCCAGAACACGGCCGTCGGGGCTGAACACGACTGCGGTGATGTCGTCTGTGTGGCCGGTGAGGCGGCGACGGAGCGGGAGGTTCGCGGCGGCCGTAAGGCTGGCTGCGGCTTCCGCGGTTTGGCTGATCCGGTAGGCGCCGATCGCCAGAAGAGCGGCGAGATCAGGGTCGGCGCTGATCAGGGAAGCGGACTGGTTCGCGAGCTGCTGGGACTGGGTACTCTGCCGCTGAGCCTCTGCTCTCCGTTCGGCGGTGATCACTGACTGCCGCTGCCAGAAGGCTGCCCCCGCGGCAATCAGGGCGAGGGCAAGGAGGGAAGCCAGGACGGCTACAGCGCGTCGGCTACGGCGAAAGGCGTCGTGCTGGCGCCGGTGGCCGGCGTGGAGGAAGGCTTCGACGTCGCCCGGCAGGCGGCGATACCGCGACCATTCGCCGCCTTCGGCCAGAACACTGCCAGCGGGAAGGTCCTGAGGGTCGTGCCGTTCCTCCCACCGAGCGCGCTGGAGGCGGACGCGGTGGAGCCACTCGTGGAACCTGGCGTCCTGCTCAACCCATGCACGCAGCGTGTCCCAGTCACGGATCAGCGCATCGTGGATCAGCTCGGCAACTGCCACTCCCGACGTGCCGTCCAAATCTTCTGGGCGGCGCACCCGGGCAGTAGTGACGATGCGGTGGTCGGTGAGCACAGCCAAGACATTGTCAACGCCCCGCACCGCCTCAGTCGTACCGTCGGCGGCGGCCAGTTCGCGCAGGTCGTCGAGTGCGACCTGCTGGCGTACCGCCGGGATGTGCAGGGCATCATCAGCTGGGCGTACCAGGGCTGTCAGGATTCGGCGTGCGGTGTCGCGCTCGTAGGGGTCGAGTTCACGCAAGGCGGTGTCGCACCAGTCGGCGAGAGCGCCCGTGACCGCGCCGATGCGGCGGTAGGCATCGTGGGTGAGCCGGCCGTCGTGCTCTTGGCGACGCTCCCATAGCCGAGTGAGGGCAACTTCGAGCAGCGGCAGGACGGTGACCGGGGATTCGGAGGCGCCCGCAGTGCGGGGGTTGAGTGCCAGGACGTCGGCGATGATCCGCTCGGCGAGCCCCGGTTCGAGGTCGGTGCCCAGGTCATGGGCTGGCCCGGTGACGATCTCACCAAGTTCCACAGCTGTCAGGGTGGCGGGCACATTGAGGACGCCTTGGGCGCGCAGGGCGGCTTCCAGGAGATCGGGGGCCAGGGCGGACAGGCGGGGATAGAAGTCGTCACGCATCACCAGGACCACACTGAGCGTGGCATCCGAGCGGACCACCTTGGTGACCAGTTCGAGTGCCTGGACAGCCGACGGTCCGGCGGAGGGTGCGAGGAGTTCCTCGAACTGGTCGATCACGAGCACGACGCGATCGTGGGCCGGGTTTGCGGAGATCAGGCCCCTGACGGCCTCCTGGATCCCCGCACTTGCGACTCCGGGCAAGCCCGCCTGTTCGATGGCCGCGGCCAAATCCGGGCCGGGCCGAACGACGACCTGGTGCCAGCGGTCGCTTCCTGGTAGCCGACCCTCGGCGAGCGCGGGCAACAGTCCCGCCTGAACCAGGGATGACTTGCCTGACCCTGAGGGCCCGAGCAGCAGGGCCACCCGGCGATGGCCCGCCAGGCCCTCCAGTACCTGGCGCACCGCATTCTCACGCCCCCTGTACCAACGGGCGTGCTCGGCGGTGAACGACTCCAGTGCCCGGTACGGCGAGACATCGTGCTCCCCCAGGGAAGGCCACACCTCACGCAGGACGGACGAGGGTGTGGCGTAGGCGATGCCCAGCCCTCGGTCGTAGGTATCTGGTGCTGCGATTGCCGTCAGCATGCCGACGACCAGGCCGGTCATCTCGTCCAGCACCGGACCACCGCTGAACCCGGTCGTCAGGTCGTTGGCGCTGGTCAGTTGCAGCAGATCACCAACCCCGCCGCCGGACGGAAGTAGTCCTCCGGCTGTGGCAAACCCGAAGTGCCCGTGTGATGGAGCCTGCGAGGGAAAACCGAACGACCGCACCCGGTGCCCGCGGGACGCCGCAGGCGAGCCTAGGCGCAGGGGGGCCACCCCGACCGCACCCACCAGCTTCACCAGTGCGATGTCCAGCCCCTGTGGGTCGCGCCACCCTTCCTCAAGAACCCAGCCCTCCACCAGGGGAGCCCCGGTCGCATGCGGGAAGACCAACCTCGCCACGTCGCCGGGGCCGTAGCCGCCATCCGCCAAAACGTGAGCGCAGCTGAACAGCAGGTCATCGGCTACCAGAAAGCCGGCGCCCACCACCACGCCAGCCTCATTGAGGACCTGGGCGACCGCTGTAGGAATGGCCCCGGCCCCGAAAACTTCACGCCCAGCGTCCACAGGGTTCAGGCCACGGGCCCGCTGACCGAATCCGGGATGGTGTCGTCCTTGCGCCATGCCACTCTCACCGTCAGGTGGCAGTTGGCAGACGTCTTCGTGATCACGACCCCAGCCTCCGTGGCAAGGTCCACTCCGAACTCAACCTCTACCTCGGAAGGTCCCGCATCGCGCAGACGGCTCAGCACTGTGCGCGCCAGGTCGGTGACCGGCTCAAGTCCCGCGCTCAGCCCGGTGGGCAGGTCACGGATCGCGTCTCCGATCCGGCTCGCCTTCACCGGTCCGGTCATCCCGTCGGCCGTCTCGATAAGAATCGAGCCGCCGCCGTCCAACGGCAGCCGAGCCAACTGCTGGCCCATCTGGTCCTCCCCCGTGGCCGCCGTGTGGCGGACCAGGCTGGACTGTACCCGTACAGACATTCGTGGGGCGGCCGATTCGTCAAACTGGTAGCACACTTGGCGCCCCGTATATCGCCTCTCCACCGACGGGGGAATCTACCGTCAGCATCCACGTCACCCCATCATCCGGTTGGACAGACCCTGCCCTACGGACTGGCTATGTAGGCCAGGAAGTGATCGGCTTCTCTCAACAAGCTGACTTGACAGGGAAGAAGGCGGCCAGCAACACACCCGTGTCGGCCCCAGCGGCCCTACCGGCGCGTCAGCGGTCACCGGCCGAATCCCTCGGCCAACTGCTGATCCACAGTGCTGGCCAGGTCCTCGGGACCGTCGAACAGGGCCCAGTCCGCGAACTCGCTCTCACCGATGGTGGTGGTCGGCAGCTTCACAGTGCCGGTCGTGTACTCCAGCGCGAGTACCTCGGCCGGCCGGCCGAGAACGGCGGCGAGCTCCCGGAGCACGGCCGCATCCGGCCCGGTGACCGTCACCTGAGCGGTGATCGGCCGCAGCTGCTCCTCCGTCGGCCGCCCGTACCCGTCCATCCCGGCCTCCTCGTCTCCGCCTGCCAGTCCTGGCCTTCGGCCGGTCCTTGCAGTGATGTGTCCCGTATCCGGAGCACTTCCAGGGGCTGCTCCGTCCGTCTTCACCCTGTCGTGCCCGTCGACCGACAGTTCGAGACGCGATGCGCGCCCGGCTCAGGGCTCAGGCCGCCACGGCCTCTGGCTCGGCGGCCGGCTCGGTGCGGTCGGTGAGGTGGCGGACGGCCGGGACGGCCAGGAGGAGGAGGGCGGAGGCCACGCCGATGGCGCTCATGGTGTAGAGGGTGGGGCGCAGGCCGACGGCCGTGGCGATGGGGCCGGCCAGGACCAGGCCGAGGGGCATCAGGCCGGAGGAGAGCAGGAAGTCGTAGGAGCTGACCCGGGAGAGGGCGTGCTCGGGGATGTGGGTCTGGAGGCTGGTCTCCCAGAGGACGAAGAAGAGGGAGACCGCGACCCCCGTGACGGCCTCCAGGATGGCCACCACCCAGACCGACGGACCGGCGCCGATGATGACGGCCTGACAGGAGGCCACCGCCAGCGCGGCGGCGCCGAGGGCCAACGGCTTCGCCGGGCGCAGCCGGTAGGCCAGCAGGTCGCCCGCCACCGCGCCGATGCCGAAGGCCACCGTCACGATCGACCAGCCCTCGGCCCCGCCCCACTCCCGCTCGGCGAGGACCGGCCCGAGGACGAAGATCGAGGGCAGCACCACCACGTGGTAGACGCCCATCGCCGCCATGCCGGACCAGACCCAACTCCGGGACCGCACCTGGCTCCAGCCCTCCCGCAGCTCCGCCAGGAAACTCGCCCCGGCCGGGGCGTCCGGGGCCGGTGCGGTGCGCGGGCGCAGCCGCGCCAGGAAGGCCGCGCTCACCGCGAAGCTGACCGCGTCGACGGCCAGCGCGCCCCCGGGCCCGGCCAGCGCGACCAACCCGCCCGCCAGCGCCGGGCCGAGCACCAGACTGGCCGACTGCACCAGGCCCCGCAGGGCGTTCGCCTCGCGCAGCCGCTCCGTGGGGACCAGCAGCGGCAGCAGCCCGGTGGCGGCCGGCATGAAGAACGCGTCGGCCGTGCCGAAGAGCATCATCAACACGACCAGGTAGGGGACTTGGGCCTGACCGGTGAGCAGCAGCAGCGCCACCGCCCCCTGGGTGAGGCACCGCACCAGGTCGGAGACCAGCATGATCCGGTGCCGGGGGAAGCGGTCCGCCCACACCCCTCCCGCGAGCGTGAACAGCAGCATCGGGACCAGCCCGGCCGCCGCCACCAGCCCGACGTCGGCCATGGATCCGCCGATGCCCAGCACCGCGAACGGCAGCGCCACCATGGTGATCCGGTCCCCCAGGACCGAGAGCGCCTGCCCGGCGAACAGCCGGGCGAACTGCGGCTCCTCGCGGAGCACCGGGGGCAGCAGGGGTTTCACGGCGGGACCAATCGGCAGGAGCGGGCATGAGCAGCCCGATGCTAGGGAGCGCCCTCCCTCCCTGTCTCCTGAGTTTCCCCGCACGGCCCGCGCCGGAGGCCACCGGCCGGGGCGCCCGCCGGGTAGCCTCGCGGGCGTGATCACCGGAGCGTCCGTCCTCGCCCGTCTGCACGCCTTGGCCGCCCGGGTGCCCTACGACCCGCGCGTCCTCCCGGGCGCCCGGCTGCCCGTCCCGGCACCCGCCGAGGTGGCCGAACTGGTCGGCCGGATCGGCGGGTTCACCGTCCCGCCGGTGGAGTTCACCCTCACCGGCCATCCGCGCCAGGGCTCCGACCACGGTCTGCCCGAGCCGCACTGGGTGGTCTCGGACGGCGGCGGCGGCGGTCTCACCTGGGTCGACCTCGCCCACCGCGTACCGGAGTCGGCCCTGATCGCCGACCTCCGCGCCGCCGCCCCCGGCAGCCGGGCCCGCTTCGACCGCCACCTCCCCTGGTACCGCCTGGTCCGTGCCACCGACGCCCCGGTGTTCGCCGCCGTCCCCCGCGATCCGTCCTGACCGGCCACCACCTCGGCGCCCCTGCAACCACCGTGCCCCGCAACCGAACTCGTCCTGTCGCGGTCGAGCGGTCGCGGGGCGGCGGGAGCGCGGGCCGAGTTGTACCTACGCCCGATTCCGGGTCCGGTGGCGGCGAACGGCCAGCAGCGTGAGCGTGCCGAGACCGATGGAGGACAGCGCGAGGGCCGCAGCGGTCAGATCACCGGAGCCGAGCCCCGTGTCGGCGAGCTGGCCCTTGGCCTCCTGTCGGCATCGGGCATCGCGTGTGCCCGGCGCGCAGGTGGGCGCGGGCTTGACGGTTGCCTGCGTCGGCACGGCTGTCGCCGTCCGGGCGGGGCTGGGAGCCACGCTCGTCGGGGTCTGCGTGGGCACCGGCTTGGGTGTCGGTGTGGAGGTCGGAGTCGGCGTGGGCGTCGGGGTCGGGGTCGGCGTGGGCGTCGGGGTCGGGACCGGCGCCCCGACACAGTTGATGGTCGCTTCGGGCTTGTTGTCGGTGGTGATCCGACACGTGTTCCCGAGGCTCGAACCAGCGTTGACGGAGCCGTTGTTGGTGGTGACGGTGATCGTGTTGCTCCCGCCGTCGCCGGCGTCGATACGACCGCCGTTCACATCGGTGGTGATCTGGTTGCCGGTACCGGCGACGATGATGGTGCCCGCGTTGCCCTGGCCGGGGCCACCTGCCTTCCCGGGGCTGCCCGGAGTGAAGGGCTGGCTCGAATCGCTGCCTCCGCGCCCGCCCCCGGCACCGCCCGGACCCGGCTTGCCGCCGGTGGCCTTGACCGAGCCGGCGCCTTGGGCCGGGCCGCGCAGGGTGGTGCCGGTACTGCCGGCGCCGCCGTCTCCGCCACGACCGCCCTGGCCCGGTCCGGCCCCCTGGTAACCACTGGGCCCGCCGGGCCCACCCCAGCCGCCCTCGCCGCCGATCACGCGGATCTCGTAGTCCTCGCCGGGGCTTCCGGTGGTGGTGAGGGTACTGCCGGAGATTCCGGCCCCGCCCTGCCCTCCCACCCCGCCGGGCATGGTGGGCGCCCAGTTACCCCGCCCCTCGTAGCCGTTCCCGCCGGCCCCACCGGTGAGAAGCGCGGTCTTCGTGACGGTGACGGTGGCGTCGAGGACTCCGGCCCCTCCGGGGCCGCCGTCGCTGCGGTTGCGGCCCGTACTCGGGTCCGTGTCGTACGCGGGGCTTCCGCCGCGGCCACCGTCGGCAAGGAGGACGCGAGCGGTGACCGTTCCGCCGACGACCCCGGGGGCCCCGGCGCCACCGGGAAGGGTGTTGCTGCCGCTGCCTCCCGTGAAGTCAGCCCATCCCCCCGTCGTGATCGTGCAGTGGTCACTTCCGGGTGCGGCGCCGCGGCCGGTGTCGCCGCCGCCGTGCAGACCGATCCAGCCTCGCTTGCCCGGAGCGGTGATCGTGCAGCCTCGGCCGCCGGCGCCGGCGGTACCGGTCTCGAGGAGGCCGGTCTCTCCTCCGCCGAAGCCGTCCACCCTGTAGTAGCTGGCCGAGGTGGCGATGTCGACGGTGCCGTTGATGGCGTCGCCTCGCATGCCCGAAGGGGAAACCTCGTTGCGACGCGGGACGGTGACGGCGATGACCCCGTTGCCGGTGTACTTCAGCGTGGCGCCTGCGGCGATGCCGGGGGCACCGGGCACGTTGGTGATGATGATCTGGGTGTTCCCGCCGCCGACCGTCCAGTCCTGCGACAGGCCCTGGGTGCACGTGTAGATGATGCCCTCGCGGGAGACGTCCTCGGGAAGGGGAACCTCCGAGATCTCTCCGGCGGACTCGGTGCAGCCTGGTGGCAGGGCAGCCGCGAAGGCGGGTGGCGCAGACACTCCGAGCCCCATGAGCACCGCCGCCAGCGGAGGCACTGTGCGTGGGAAGAGCAATCGCATGGACATGGCGGACTCGTCTCCTGATCCGGGCAGGGGCAGGCGCGGCCGCGCACAGGCGGCCCGCTACCGTCGGTGATGGGCCATCACGCTGAGCGGCAACGTACCGTCCGACCTGGTCGGATCACCGCAACCATGCCGACCTGAGGCCGTGCCTCCCACCCCTTGCCCAACAGGCAGCCGACCGCCCGCCCCAAGCGGGAAGGGGAGGTCACGCCGTCCCCGGCCACGGGATGCCTACAATCGGCGAATGATCTTCATTGTGGTGAAATTCCCCGTCAAGCCCGAGTACGTCGACGCCTGGCCCGAGCTGGTCGCGGAGTTCACCCGCGCCACCCGCGCCGAGGAGGGCAACCTCTGGTTCGAGTGGTCCCGCAGCCTCGAGGAGCCCGACACCTACGTCCTGGTCGAGGCCTTCGCCGACGGTGCCGCCGAGGCCCACGTGACGTCCCCGCACTTCGCCGCCGGCCTGGAGACCATGCGCCCCCTGGTCACCCGTACTCCCGAGATCGTCAGCACCACCATCGAGGGCGCCCACGGCTGGAGCCGCATGGGCGAGCTCCAGATCGACTGACCCCGCCCCGGCGACCACCGCCCACCGGTTACGCCCGGCACCGACACGGAACCCCCGCATCCCACATCAGATGCGCAACTACCCTGCGCCGCCCGGCCGTTACCGTCTGCGGCCGGGCGGCGTCCGGCAGATTTTCTTCGAAGAACCGGGCGACATTTCCGTTATCCCCGCTCCGCCACGGGTCTCCTACGCGTCGGCACGCATTACTTCCCCGTCTGCCGACGAGGAGACCCATGTCACGCAAGAGGCAGTCACACCGCCGCCGGAGCCGTCGCGGAGTGGCCTTCGCCGCCGCGGCGGTCGCGGCAGGACTGATCGCGGGCACCTTCGCCCTCACCACCGGCTACGACAAGGCCCCGCACGTCTCGGCGGACGCGCCGGTGGTGCAGGAGCTGGTGGAACCGACCGCCGCCAGTGCACCGCAGCACAAGGACAAGCCCGTCCCGGTCAGCTCGGTGCCCAAGAACGACCCGGCCAAGGGCCTCGTCTACACCGGCCTCGTCCCGGCCGAGGCCGGTGACCGCTGCGCGGGCGTCTACAAGGCCGGCGAGGGCGAGCACCAGTGCACCCACGGCCCGGACGCCCCGCCGCCCGGCAAGGACGTGCAGAAGGACACCGCGCCGGCCGTCACCGGCGGGCAGAAGGCCGCGGACCCGACCGCCTCCGGCGGCGAACTCCCTTCTCCCGCCGACCTGCTGACCGCCGCCGCACCCGTCATCGACCTGCGCAGCGGACGCCAGCTCACGGCCGCGGCCGCCGCGCCCGCCGCCGACGCCCCCGGCGCCGCACCGGCCGCTGCCGCGGCCGAGGGCTCCAAGGTGGTCTGCGACGGCGACGGCACGACCGGCAACCGCGTCCAGGTGCTGTACGTGCACGGGCCCGGCAAGGACCGCTTCGGGCAGTACCTGGCCTCGTTCAAGAAGTGGGCCGCGGACACCGACGTCATCTACAACGCCAGCGCCCAGGAGACCGGCGGCACCCGGCACGTCCGCTACGTCACCGAGTCCGACTGCTCGGCCTCGGTGCTGAACGTCGAGCTGTCCGACGCGGCGCTCCAGGAGTTCGGCGCGAGCAACAAGGCGCTGGCCGCCCAGGGCTTCAACCGCAAGGACCGCAAGTACATGATCTTCGCCGAGGCGAACGTGTACTGCGGCATAGGCACCTTCAACGGCGACGAGCGCCCGGGCCAGGACAACCTCTCCAACTTCGGCCCCTCCTACGGCCGCACCGACAACGGCTGCTGGGGCGGCTCGACCGCCGCGCACGAGCTCGGCCACAACCTCGGCGCCGTCAACAACAGCGCCCCGCACACCAGCAGGGGCGCGCACTGCGTCGACGAGTGGGACATCATGTGCTACTCGGACTCGCCGTACTACCCCAAGATGCAGACCGTCTGCCCGAACCGGGCCTCGGACGACCGCCTCGACTGCAACCACGACGACTACTACAACACCGCGCCGCAGCCCGGTAGTTACCTGGCCACGCACTGGAACGTCGCCGACAACCGCTTCCTGCTCCGCGACGGCGGCACCACCCCGAACCCGACGCCGAGCCCGAGCCCGACCACCGCGAGCCCGAGCCCGAGCCCGACCAAGTCGGCTTCGCCCAGCCCGAGTTCGAGCGCGACGCCCAGCCCGAGCCCCAGCCGCTCGGCGACCGCCTCCCCGACGCCGACCCCCACCACCGCGAGCCCCACCGCCTCGCCCTCCCCGACCGGTCCCACCACCGGCCCCCGGGTGACGGTCGGCCAGACCACCGCCGTCTCGGCCGTGCTCAGCTGGTCCGCGGTCGCCGGTGCGCGCGGCTACGACGTCCAGGTCGACGGGCGCTCGCTCGCGATCGTCGGCTCCACCGTGGTCCGCCTGGTCGGCCTGCAGCCGGACACCCAGTACAAGGTCGCCGTCGCCGTCCAGGACGCCTCCGGCAAGGTCGGCCGCCCGGGCCAGGCCACCGCGTTCCGCAGCCTCAAGGCCGCCGGCCCCGCGCCCACCACCCCGGGCACCCGCTACCTGGTGACCAACGACCTCACCGGCCAGGCGGCCGACATGTGGGGCGGCTCCACCCGTGACGGCGCCGTGCTGATCGGCTACCAGCGCACCGGGTACAGCAACCAGCAGTGGCTCTTCGACGACGCCGGTGACGGCTACCTGCGGATCCGTTCGGCCAAGTCGGACAAGTGCCTCCAGCTCGGCGGCTCCGCGGTCGCCGGGCAGTACGTGGCGCAGCAGCCGTGCTCCGCCTCCGACGCCCAGAAGTGGCGGATCGGCGCGGCCGACCACAGCTTCGTCCTCACCGCCAAGGGCTCCACGCTGGTCCTCGGCACCAGCAAGCGCTGGTACTACGGCGGTTGGCTGCTGGAGCTCCAGCAGCCCAACGGGCAGTCGTACCAGAACTGGAGCATCCAGGCCGCGGCCTGACGCACCGTCCCTCGGCCGGTGGTGGTGCGGGGTACCTCCCCGCACCACCACCGGCCTTCCCCACCCTCGCCCCAGGAGCCCCCGTGCGCCGCCGCCCCCTCGCCGCCGCCCTCGCCGCCATCGCCCTCCTCTCCCTCGGCACCGCCCACCCCGCCGCCGCCCACGGCGACACCATCGCCTTCACCGTCACCGCCCTGGTCGACGGCCACCTCACCGTGACGGCCACCTGGCAGAACGACCACGACCCGGTCGACGAGAAGGTCGCCGCCACCGTCAACGCCACCAGCACCGACGGCCGCACCGTCGGCCCCTGGCCCCTCGTCCCCGTCCAGGGCCCACCCGGCACCTACACCACCGCCCGCCAACTCCCGCCCGGCCACTGGTCGGTGGCCGTCGACTCGGGCTTCCCGGCCCTCGGCCACGGCGAGGCCGAACTCGACGTCACCGCCGTCCCCGGCACCGCCCCAAGCCCGACCGCCGCCCCCTCCACCTCGGGCCCCGCTACCGTCTCCCCCAGCGCCGCAGCTACCGTCTCAGCCACCCCGACCACCACCACGACCGCCGGAACACCCCCCACCACCGGCCACGGGACCCTCATCGCCACGCTCATCGTCGCCGGAGCCGGCACCGCCGCCGTGGCCATCGGCGCCCCCCTGGTGGCCCGCCGCCGCCGACGCTCCCGTTGACCCACGACGTCAACTGCCGCAGCGCACACCGCACCAACCGATCAGCGGCCCGGCACAGCAGCCACCGAGCACGGTGCGGGCCACCCGCTCGCGCGGGGCCGGCCCGGGCACGGGTCGGGCACGGGTCGGGGCAGGCTCAGCCGTTGTTGCCCAGTTGGAGCAGCTTGCCCACCGCAGGCGCGGCGGCGTCCGAGCCGTGGCCGGCGCCCTCGACCTCGGCGGCCACCGCCAGGTTCCCCCGGTACCCGGTGAACCAGCTGTTCGCCGTCCGGCCGCTGACCTCGGCGGTGCCGGTCTTTCCGGCCGCGCCGGGGATGCCGCCCAGGGCCTCGGCGGCGGTGCCGCTCTGGACTGCGCGCCGCATCATCGACTGCAGCTGGCCGAGGACCGTGCCGTCGAGGCGGCGGGCGGCCTTGGACTGGGGCAGGCCGGGGACGAGGATCGGCTGGCGGAAGACACCGCTCTGCACCGTCGCCGAGACCGAGGCCATCGCCAGCGCGTTGGTCTGGATCCGGCCCTGCCCGATGTACGCCATCGCGATCTGCTCGGCGTTGGTCTCGGCCGGGATCTTGGTGTCGAAGTTGCTGAGGCCCGTCCGCCAGACCTGGCCGAGCCCGAAGACTTCCTTGGCGATGGCCGGCAGGCTGCCGGCGGAGAGTCTGGTCCGCCCGGCCTCGATGAAGGCGGTGTTGCAGGACTGCGCGAAGTCGTCCTTGAAGGTGTAGCCGAGCCGGGCGTCCGGGAAGTCGTTGGGCACCAGGCGGCCACCGGCGTCGGTGTTCTTCGGGCAGGCCAGCGGGGTGTCAGGGGTCAGGCCCGACTCCAGCAGTGCGGCGGCGGTGACCACCTTCATGGTCGAGCCGGGGGCGATGACGGCGGTGAACGCCCGGTTCTGGCTGGACGCCGGATTGTTGGCCAGCGCGAGCACGTGGCCGGTGCTGGGCTCGATCGCGACGATCGAGGCGGGCCCGGACCGCTCCTTGACGGCCGCCTCGGCGGCGCGCTGGAGGTCGGCGTCGATGGTGAGCTTCCGCTGCTCCCCGTTCTTGGGCTCGGTGATGGTGAACAGGGGCTCAGGCGCCGTCGCGCCGCCCGACTGGGTGACCACCACTCCCTGGCCGGCCTCCGTCGGGGCATCCGTCGTGCCGAAGTCCACCTGCCCCAACAGGGCCGCGATGGACGGGAATTCGGCCACCGGCCGGCCCTTCCGGTCGACCACCTTGGACAGCGACGCGGTGACCGGCCGCACCGCGAGGGCCTTACCGGCGTTGGTGAGCTTCGGGTGCACCACGCTCGGGTCCCAGTGCACCACGGCCCGGCCGTCGCTCAGCTTCACCATGGCGACCCTGCCGTCGTACTCCCAGGGGCGGGCCGCTCCGGCGAACTCCACCCGGGCCTTGAAGCTCACCGTCAAGCCGTCCGGCCCGATGGTCGTACCCGTCGCGGCGGCCGGGACGAGCGCCACCGCCGTCGGCTTGAGGTCGTCCCGGAACCGGGCCAGGGCGAGGTTCGCGGCTCCCGGCTGGTCGGTGTGCTGCCCGGCCTCCTCGTAGTCGCCCGCCGCCCAGGCGGCGAGGAACGCCTTCGCCTCCTTGGCGGCCGTCTCGGCCGACGGGGCCTCGGCCACCGGCGTCGCCGCCGACGCCACGGCGGACGTCCCGTCCGAGCCCTTCGAACCGCCGGTGATCCCGTTCCACAGGTTGTAGGCGGCCAGGCCACCCCCTGTGAACATCGACGCCGTCACGACGGCGATTCCGACCTTGGCAGCCTTGTGCATCTGGTTCCCCCCAGGGATGACGTACGTTCGAAAGACATCTGCATCTGCCCGCCCGTCGGCGGGGACCGCTCAGCCCGGGAGCTTCCACGCGGGAGCGGTGGCGACGGCCTTCAGCTGATCCATGGTCAGCGCCGGGCTGTGGCGCGTGAGGGGCCGCATCAGGTCGGCGCTCCGGTGCGCCGCCACGATGACGATCAGCCCGTCCGGCCGCAGTGCGCGGACCGTCCACCAGCCCTCGTCCTTGCTCTCCAGCAGCCGGGTGCCGTCCGGCAGGGTCTGCGCGTCGGCGTACTCGGCCGGCGGGTTCAGCAGGTAGAAGCGCCCGTCCCGAACGTCGACCTCCACCAGACCCGGGCCCTCGGCGTCCTTCACGGTGAAGCTGACGTACCCGTCCTTGCCCGTGGCGTCGGCCGGAACGAGCCCGCTCGGCAGGAGGCCGGTCGCGACAGCGAGCACCTCCTCGCTCGGGAACCAGTCCGCAGCGCCGGACGGCTCGACGGCGGGGAGGTCCGCCACCACGGCGTCCCAGGCGGGTGAGGTCATGGCAGCGGTCGCCTGATCGGCCGTCAGCGGCAGCGCGGCCCCGCCCGGCGAGGCCGACTTGTTCGACGTGGTGATCTCGATCAGTCGCCCGTCCGGGGCGGCCAGCCTGGCCGACAGGCCTCGCTCCACCCCGTCGGCGGAGGCCACCCCCTGAACCAGTATCAGCTTCGACCCGTTGGCGAGGGTCTCGGTGCGACAGTCGTCCTGCGGGCCGATCCTCGCGTTCGCGCAGCGCAGTTCGGGCGCCTGCATCGCCGCCTCAGGGGTCCTCCGCTCCACCGACAGGGACAGCGGGCCGACCGTCGCGCTACCGCCGAAGCCCACGTTGACCCGGGCACCGTCGACCGTGACCTCCAGGCCCTCGGCGCCCTTCGCCTCCGCGAGGAACCCCGCCGGCAGCGCTGCCCGCAGCACCGTCCGCAGCCGCTCGGCCGTGACCGGCGCCGCCGGCCCGGTCGAGACGGTCGGAGCCCCCGGGCCCATCACGTACACGGCCCCGCCGGCCAGGGCCAGCACCGTCGCACCGCTCACCACGGCCGCCGCCGCCCTGCGCCGCCGCCAGGCCCGCCGACCGCGCTCCAGCCCGGCCAGGTCCAGCCGCATCGTCTCGGTGCGGAACGCCTCACCGGCGCGCGACATGGCGTACGTCAGCTCGTCCTCGAACTTCTGGTCACTCGACACGCGGAAGCCTCGTCACTGTCGTCGTGGTCGTCATCGGCCCCATCACCTCGGGAAAGAAGCGCCTCAGCTGGACGCGAGCGTGCTGAGCGAATCCCCGAGCAGGCCCCGCAGCCGGGCCAGCGCCCTGGTCGTCCTGGTCCGGACCGCGCCCGGGCTGGACCGCATCACCTCGGCGGTCTCCTCGATGCTGCGGTCCTCCCAGTGCCGCAGCACCACCACCGCCCGGTCCTTCGGCGGCAGCTGCGCGAGCGCCTGGAGCAGCGTCAGCCGCAACGCACTGTCACCCTCCTCGCCGCTCACCTCCGGCAGCTCACCGATCGGCAGCTCGCTGCTGGACCGCCGCTTGCGGTGCGCCAGGAAAGTACGGACCAGCACCCGGTACGCGTACGCCCCCGGATCCTCGATCCGCGAACGACCCGTCAGCCAGGAGTTCTGCCGCCGCCAGATCACGTACATCCGGGCCAGCGTCTCCTGCACCAGATCCTCGGCCAGATACCTGTCCCCACCCGTCAGCAGGCACGCCGAGCGGTACAGCTGGGCCGTCCGCCCAGCCGTCAGCTCAAGGAACCCGGCGTCCCTCGACTCTGCGGCGACGTGATTGCCAGCCATGCCCACCCCCTAACGGTCCGTACATATGAGCAGAGCAACCGACCAGGTCCGAACGTTACACACGAGTTTTTCGAGGCCCGTGTGGCGTGCAGCACACGCCAGTAACACGGGCAACGCCGCAGACGCCAACCGCCAAAGGCGCAGGAGGTGGTGCTCCAGTTGCAGCCTGACCAGCGGCACGCCGTCAGGCGCGATGCCCTGACCCCGCCGACGGCGATCCCCGGTCTGCCCTCGCCACGCACCGCACCACGAAGCCGCCCGCCCCGGCCCCGATCCTGAGCGCCCCTCAGTCCCGCACCCTCGGCCCCATGTCCATCCGCGTCCTGCGCTCCGTCTCACCCGCGGCAACCCCGCACTCAGCCGGGCGGAACTCGCCAACCTCACACAGCCAGTCGCCCGACTCCGCTGGCCGACCCGCGAACCGCCACCTTGGCAAGGATGGGAAATCAACGACCATTCGAGAGGCCATCACCGCAGGTCAAGGCACCTAGACGAGGTGCGCGAGGGTCGGAAATTGGAAAGAGTGAGAATGTGAAACTACTCTCGCTCAAATTTGACCCCGTAAGTGCAGGTCAGGCCCCGTTTTGCAGCCCATTGAACCTGCCTTGACGGAGGGCCCGCCAAGCATGCCCACCTCCTGCCCTTAGGCCGGCTTCCATGGCGGGATCTTGCGACATGGGGAGATTTGGCCATCTCGACATACATCGCAAATCGGACCTTCTGGGGCTGGCCTGTCGGGTCGGCGGTCCGATGCCGTCCCGCTCTCCCGGAGGGGAGCGGAGCAGTCCTCACGCCAGGGCTTGTTGACGCCGGATCAGGTGGAGGCGTACGGGGCCGTGATCCGCTGACGCCCGCGGCCGGTCGCCTGTGATCAGGTGGGGCAGCGCGCCGCACCCGATCAGTCCTATCGTTCCTCCCAGAGATCGCGATCCGCGCCGAACTGGAGGAACCGTGCCCGAGGAGCCGCTGCACACCCGGATCGCCCGCGAGCTCCGAGAGCGCATCCACAACGGCGACCTCCAGCCCGGCGACCTGGTCCCCGGCGAGAACACGCTCATGGCCGACTACGGCGTCGCCCAAGGCACCGCCCGGAAGGCCCTCGCGACGCTCGCCGCCGAAGGGCTGACCGAGACCCGGCGCGGATCTCGCACCCGGGTCCGCGCCTTCCGGCCGATCCTCCGCCAGGGCGCCAAGCGCCTCGACCGCTCCGTCTGGGGCCAGGGCCGGTCGGTGTGGGACCTCGACCTCGACGGCCGGCCGCTGGAGGTGGACGGGCTGTCCGTTCGGGAGGAGGCGTGCCCGGAGCGTCTCGCGGGCGCATTGGGCGTTGCCGCGGGTGATCCGGTGTGGGTGCGGGAGCGCCGGTACATGGTGGATGGCGAGCCGGTGATGCTCGCGACCTCGTACCACCCCGGGGTTCTCGTGGCCGGGTCGGCGATCACCCGCGAGGACACCGGGCCCGGGGGCGCGCCCGCGCGCCTCGCGGAGCTGGGGTGCGCGCCGGTGCACGCCCGCGAGCAGGTCCGTACCCGTATGCCCCTGCCGGAGGAGGCGGCGGCCCTGGAGCTCGGCCCGGGTACGCCGGTGGCGCTGATCACGCGGGTGAGCTGGGCGGATGGCGGCCTGCCGGTGGAGGTTACGGAGATGACGGCGGACGGGTCGCGGTACGTGCTGGAGTGGGAGTTTCCCGTGTGACGCAGGGGGCTTGACGGACAGTCACCACGCCGTTGACTTCTATACAGAACCAGCCGGATAGTTCTGTACAGAACCCCGGGAGTCGAGGGGTTCCCCGCCCCGGCCGCCCTGCTGGCGAGCCGCACGACCGGGGCGGGTTCCGCAACACAGCACAGCCCCGCCGGGCCAACCGGCCCACGGGCACCGCACGTTGTGAGGAGAACCCAGTATGACCACCGCCCCCGAACGCCCGCCAGGCCCCATGGCCCCGGACGCCCTCCTCTGCCAGGCCACCCTGGCCAGCGTCACCAGCACCGTCCTCGACGCCAACTCCGGCATGACCACCACCATGGCCAGACGCATCGTCGACCAGGCCTTGGCGTTCGTCGCCACCGCCGCCACCGCCCCGCACCACCGGGGCATGGCGCCCAGCCGCATCGTCGACGAGGGCTGGCACGCCCTGATCGTCCACACCGAGGCCTATGCCGAACTGTGCGGCCGCCTCGGCCGGTTCATCCACCACACCCCCGGCTGGAGCCCGGACCTGTACGACCCGAACATCCTGGAGTACACCCAGGGCCTGATCCGGGCGGCCGGGTACGAGGTCGACGCCGAGCTGTGGCGGGCCCCGGACGACACCGGTCTGGTGTCGGTCGCGGCCCAGTGCCAGCACGCCCCGGAGTGCACGATCAGGCCGATGCCCACCCCGCAGAAGCCGTAGCGCGGTTCGCGCCCCCGCCTGGCCCGAGGGTTGGGCGGGAGCGCGTACGCTTCTGCCACCGACCCGAGGAGGTTCCGATGGAGTGGACCAGCCCCCAGTACGCCGAGTTGGTGGAGCAGTGGCGGCAACCCGCCGACTCGGGCACCGAGATCCTGAGCGGCCCGAACGCCGGCCGCGCGGACACCGACGCGCCGACGGCCGGACGCGGCTTCATCATGGGACCGCCGAGCGCCTGAGCCCAGGCAGCACGAAACCGCCCCCGCCCTCCCGAAGGAGAGCGGGGGCGACATCCCGCGTGAGCGGGGGGACTTGAAGACTGCCTTATTGCCGTCCTGACACCCAGGTCGTCCTCCCCACGCACGTGGGGGTCAGCCGCCCGGGTTGGCCTTCGCCCACGTCGCTGGGTCGTCCTCCCCGCGTGAGCGGGGGTCAGCCGATGCTCGAGCCCAACCCACAGCCAGAAGCTACGAGGTGCTGTCCGCTCCTCCGCAACTGGGGGCCGAGCGGTCCCAGCTTTCCCAGTTGGTCCGTCAGTTCAGGTGGCCGTAGGTCGATAAGCTGACGGAATGGCAGGAGTGGCGGGGTTCGGCGTGCTGCTGGCACGCCTGTTGGAACGGCGATCGCTCGATGCCCTCGAGATCTCGGCGACGGAGGACGTCAGTGCGGAGGATCTGCGGGCCGCGCTCGACGGGAGGCCGCCGGCCGAATCGCTGGTGCGGAGCCTCGGGCCGGTGCTCGGCCTGCACGCTGCCGACCTGTTCGTCATGGCCGGGCAGCCGGTGCCGAACGACCTGACACCGGTCACCCGCAATCCGCGCTGGTCGGTCAGCCGCGTCCTCTACAACACGATGACCATGCCGACCGAGAACCGGAGCGTCCTGCTGGATGCGATCCGGGCACAGCCCGTCGTGTCGCGGGAAGGCCGGGGCGGGGTCGACCGGCCGTCCCACCGCTACGAGCCGGGGTTCGGTGCGGTGCTCCTGGAGCTGACGCACAGCCGGAACCTCACCTGGCCCTGCACGGCCAAGGCACTGCACGCGGTGACCGGCGGGCAGGTCTACCTGGCGGCGTCGACCATCGGCGGTGTCGGCCGCGGCACCGTCGAGGTGAGCCCCGAGCTGCTGGTCGGCTTCGCGGGGGTGCTCGGCATTCCCGCCCGTGACCTGGCGGCCCTCGGCGGCGTACGCCTGCCGGAGGGTCTGCCGCCGCTGCACCCCCGCGCCGCTGACGTGGCCGCCGTCATCTGGGAGGGCCGGCGCCTCACCACCGCCCAGCTCGACGACGTCCTGGCAACGTCCCAACGACTGGCCAGCCACTGACTACCGGCGCACCGACTCCGACCCGAGTGGCCACGCCGCCCAGGTGTCGGCCCCGCCCGTACCCGGCGGGCAGCTGATCAACGGTCAGACGGTGCCGGAGCGCGGCTGCGTCGGGGAGTCGGTACGGAAGCTGACGGGTCCGTGGACGGCCGGGTCGGTGACGCCCAGCTCGCCGAGGACCTCAACTTCCGTACGCTGGTGGACTCGCAGAAGGACGCCCGGGCGGCGGCGCGGCTGAGCCGGAGCCGAGCCGCTGACAAGCAGCCGCCTCCGTCGGCCACGGATCAGGTTACGGCCGGAAGGCCGGGGCCGGGCCGGGGCCGGCGGCGGGCAGGTCACGCTCGTAGTGGACGAAGTGGTCGGCCGGGACGAAGGTGTCGTAGAGGCTGCGGGCGGGGTTGTCGTGCGCGGTGAGCCAGTGGACGCGTGCCCAGCCGCGGACGGCGGCCAGGTCGAAGAGGTCCTGGACGAGCAGGCGGCCCGCCCCCAGCCCGCGGTGGGCGGGGTCGACGAAGAGGTCCTCCAGGTAGCAGACCTGGCCGGTGAGCCAGGTGCTGTGGTGCAGCACGCTGTTGGTGATGCCGATGACCCTGCCGTCGTGCTCGGCGACGCGGCCCAGCAGTGGCTGGTGCGGGTCGAGGAGCCGCCCCCAGGTGGAGTCCGTGACCGCTGCGGGCACGGTGGACTCGTAGAACTCGAGGTACCCGGCCCACAGTCGACGCCAGTCCTTCTCGTCGGACGGGGCGAGGTCGCGGATGGTGATCGCGGGGGCTTGGGACATCTCGGCTCCGGTTCGGGGTGAGCAGGGCGCTTGCAGGTGAGCGCGCCGTGACGACGGCGAGCACAACCAGAGTCTCGCCCAGGTCATCCGGCCCGCGTCACCCGGGGCGTCGATGTCGTGATCAAGGTGCCGAAGATGCCGCCGAACAGCCGCTGCGGTCTCCATCGCCACCGTCGACCGACAAGCCGTCAACTCCACTGCCCGGAACGGAGCGGGGGAGCCCACTCCTCCATTTCGAGGCGCGGGCACGGACCACGCTCCCTTTGCGGCTGGCATCTACCCGGGCCCGGCCGTGTCTGGCATGCTGGGCAACTGCTTACAGGGACATGCCAAAGAGATGCACCCACGCACATCCCGACGAGGGGGATTCTTCATGAGGCGGATTCTCGGTGCCGTTGCCGCAGTGGGGCTGGCGCTGGTGGGAGTGGCCGGCACGACGGTGCCCGCCGAGGCCGCAGGGGGCGGTTGCAACAGCTACGGCCGGACCTGGAGGATCGCGGTCTGCAGCTCCGACAACGGTGTGCGGGTCTCCGCGGACGTCTACCTCAACTCCCAGGGGACCTCCGGCTCGTGCTACCTGTCCTACAAGATCTGGGACGAGACCGACCTTAGCTGGCTGCAGTCGAGCGGCTCCCAGCCGTGCTACCTGGGCAGGCACCCGGAGATCCACACACCGAAGGAACCGAAGCACAAATACCACACCTACGCGGAGGTCGTGGTCGACGGCACCCCCGTCTCGCTCGGCGTCAGCCCGACCACCAGCTGATCCCCCGCCGCTGCCCGCCTACGACTTCGCCAGGCGGGCAGCGGCCCGGGCGCGGACACCCCGGACGCCCCAAGCGCCCCGCCCGTCAGGGCCGCGGCGGTGGCGGGCAGGTGCTCTCCCGCACGATCAACTCCGGCCGCAGCAGGTGCAGCGAGTTGACCACCGGCCCGGACTTGGCGACGGCCCGCAGCAGGAGCTCGACCGCCTGACGGGCCATCTCCCGCAGGGGCAGCGCCACGCTGGTGAGCGGCGGCCGGGTGAGCCGGACCTCCAGGTTGTCGTCGTGGCCGATCACCGAGAGGTCCTCGGGGACGCGCCGCCCCGTGGCCTTGGCCGCGTCGAGGGCGCCGAGCGCGAGCACGTCGTGGGTGGCGAAGACGGCGGTCAGGCCGGGGTCGGCGGCGAAGGCGGCCCGGGCCGCCTCGACGCCGCCGGCCACGGTCGGTTCGGCGGCCCGGTGGACGGCGGCGTCGGGGACGGTCAGCCCGTCGGCGGCGAAGGCGCGGCGGAAGCCGGCCAGCCGGGAGCCGTGGTCGGGGCTCTCCAGGACGGCGACCCGTTCGTGGCCGAGTTCGCGCAGGTGGCGTCCGGCGAGGTAGCCGGCGTGCTCGTAGTCGACGGTGACCACCGGGAAGTCGTCGGGCACCGCCGTCTCCCAGGCGCAGAGCGCGACCGGGAAGCGGGCCGCGGCGAGCAGCGGCAGATGGGCCATCAGATCGCGGTCCCCGGCGATCAGCAGGGCGTCCACGGAGCGGCTGGTGAGGCTGGCCAGGTGGCGGCGGGCCCGTTCGCCGTCGAGGCGGGTGGTGGCGAGCAGCAGGTGGTAACCGTGCTCCTCGACCACGTCCTCGACGGCCTCGACCATCTCGGCGTAGAAGGCGCCGGCCACGGTCGGGACGAGCAGTCCGACGGTCCTGGTGCTGCCGGTGGCGAGGGAGCGGGCCACCAGGTTGGGGGTGTAGCCGAGCACCTCGATGGCGGAGCGCACCCGGGCGGCGGTCTCGGGGCGTACGGGGACGCGTCCGCTGATGACGTTCGAGACCGTCTGCTTGGTGACACCCGCGCGGTCGGCCACGTCCTGCATCGTCACCACGTCGGATGCTCCACCATGTCGGATGCCCCCTGAATTTTACCGGTCAAGCGTGTGGCGTCGACGTTACGACCACCGCAACTCCCGGTCAAGGCCCGGCGCACACCGCTCGGACTTGCCCCCTCTGCCCGGTTTCGGCAATTTCTGCCAGGGCTCTTGTTTTACCGGTCAAAATGGTCTTACGGTCCTCGCAATCTCCTCGCCGTGCGTCGTGCCCCGAGAGGACGGACCCCCGCCGTGCCCACCGACTCCCCGCCCGCCACCGCCCCTGCCGCGACCTCCCTGCGCACCGCGCCCCTGCTGATCGAGGGGGCCGCCGACCCGGTCGCCACCCTGCCGATCCTGCACGGCATTCCCGCCGTCACCGCGCACGGCGAGGGGCTGGACGAGGAGCTGCGGCGGGGCCTGCGCTACGGCAGGCCGGCCTCCCTGCTGCCCTACACCCGGCAGGACCGCTACGACCGCCGCCGCTCCCCGCGCCGACTGCCCTCCGTGGTACTGGAGAACGAGCTCCTCACCGCCACCTTCCTCCCCGACCAGGGCGGTCGCCTGTGGTCCCTGGTCCACCGCCCCACCGGCCGCGAGCTGCTGCACCGCAACCCCGTCCTCCAGCCCGCCAACCTCGCGCTGCGCGACGCCTGGCTGGCCGGCGGCGTGGAGTGGAACCTCGGCACCACCGGCCACTGGCCGCTGACCTGCGAGCCACTGCACGCCGCCCGGGTCACCGCCCCCGACGGCACCCCGGTGCTGCGGATGTTCGCCTTCGAGCGGCTGCGCCGCCTGGTGCTGCGGATCGACGCCTGGCTGCCTGCGGGCTCCCCCGCGCTCTACGTCCACGTGGAGGTGCACAACCCCTCCGGGCAGGAGGCGGCCGTCTACTGGTGGTCCAACACCGCCGTGCCGCAGACCCCGGACACCCGGGTGCTCGCCCCGGCCGACCACGCCTTCCACTACGACTACCGCAGCGACCTGCGCCGCCTCCCGTTCCCCGACCGCGCCGGGAGCGACCACAGCTACCCGGGCCGGGCCGTCCACGCCGCCGACCACTTCCTCGACCTCCCGCCCGGGGAGCGCCGTTGGATCGCGGCGCTGGACGCCGACGGCGCGGGCCTGGTCCAGACGTCCACCGCCCGGCTCCGCGGACGCAAGGTCTTCTGCTGGGGCACCTCCCCCGGTGGCCGCCACTGGCAGGAGTGGCTCTCCGGCCCGGATCACCCGTACCTGGAGATCCAGGCGGGCCTGGCCCGCACCCAGTTGGAGCACCTGCCGATGCCGGCCGGCGGGACGTGGTCGTGGACCGAGGCCTACGGTCTGCTCCAGGTCGACCCGGCTGCCGTGCACGGCAGTTGGAAGGAGTCCCGGACGGCCGCCGGCGAGGCACTGGACCGTCTGCTGCCGCCCGCCGAGCTGGACCGCGCGCACGCCGCGGCCACGGCCTTCGGCGAGCCCGAGGAGATGCTGAGCGAGGGTCAGGGCTGGGCCGCCCTGGAGATCGAGGCCGGCCGCCTGCCCGCCTCCGCGCTGCTGCCCTTCGGCCACCCCGGCCCCGAACAGCGGCCCTGGCAGCGGCTGTTGGCCACCGGAACCCTACCGGTGAGCGACCCGCCGGCCGAGCCGGTCACCGGCGAGCGCTGGCGAGCCCTGCTGGAGGAGAGTGCCAAGGAGAGCGCGGAGGCGGGCGCCGGGGACTGGCACACCCTCTACCACCTGGGTCTGGTCCGCCTGGCCGACGGCGAACCGGCGGCGGCCCACGAGGCCTGGCTCCGCTCGCTCGCCGACCGGCGCACCCCGTGGGTGCTGCGCGCCCTGGCCCACCTCGCCGAGGACCCCCAGCAGGCCGCCGACCTGATGGCCGAGGCCCGCCAACTCCGGCCGGACATGCTGGAGTTGGCTATCGAGGCCCTGGACGCCCTGCTCCGTGCCGACCGTCCGGCCGCCGCCCTCGCCCTGATCGGGGCGCTCCCCCACCCCGCCCGCGGACACGGCCGGGTCCGGCTGGCCGAGGCCACCGCCGCGTACGCCCTCGGCGACCACGAACTGGTCCGGCGGCTGCTGGCCGAAGGCATCCGGGTGGACAACATGCGCGAGGGCGAGGTCTCGCTCGACGCCCTCTGGCTCGCCGTCCACCCGGACCTTCCGGTGCCGCCGCACTACGACTTCCGCATGTCGGAGAACTGAACTTCCCTACCGAGGAGGCCACTTCGGCCTCCGTGCGACACCTGCGACACCTGCGACACCCTCATCACCCCACCCCCGGAGGAGTACCCCCATGCCTACTCCCGCCAGAAGGACCGGCGGCGCCCTGCTCGCCACCGTCCTGGCCATCGCCGCCCCCGTGCTGGCGAGCCCGACCCCCGCCTCGGCCGAGGACCTCGCCCCCACCTACAGCGTCACCGTCGGCGCCACCGGCTCGTGGACCCACCCCACGGACACCCCCGCGGCGCCGTACATCGACAAGGACGGCTCCTTCTGGTACCAGCAGTCGGCGGCGCTCTACGGCAGCAACGACCCGCGCTACTGGGACTTCTTCACCGGGACGGACCTGGACACCGCCACCCGGAACGCGACGGTCAGCAACTACGTCAACCCGGCCAACGCCAACGACAAGAACAACGACACCACCTGGCGCTGCAACAACAGCCCGACCGGCCTGGAGGCCACCGCCGCCACCGGCAGCGCCAGTTACGCGCACCGCAACTACTGCGACCTGGCGGGGGTCTGGGTCGACCCGGACACCGGCGACTGGTACGGCCTGGTGCACAACGAGTTCACCCCGCAGCCCTTCGGCGACGGCCTGCACTACGACGCCATCGACTACGCGGTCTCCAGCGACCAGGGCAAGACCTGGAAGATCAAGGACCACGTCATCACCTCGCCGTTCAGCACCACCCGCGGCGACACCACCGGCTTCCCCAACCAGACCTACTCCTACGGCGACGGCGACCAGCGCCTGCTGGTGGACACCGTCTCCGGCTACTTCTACGTCTTCTACGGCTCCCGGATCGTCGACAAGTCCGGTGGCTGGAAGGCCTTCTACGAGCACGTGGCGCGCGCCCCGATCTCCGCGAAGATGGCGCCGAACTCCTGGCAGAAGTGGTACGACGGCTCCTGGTCGCAGCCCGGCAAGGGCGGCAAGGAGAGCAACATGGTGCCCGTCGGTGCCTCCAGCACCACCGGGTACACCCCGGTCGCGGGCGAGTACGACCCGGCGAACACCGGCACCTCCGCCCAGCAGATCGCGGCCGGCAAGATGCCCGCCACCTCGCCGCTGTTCGTCATGGACGTCACCTGGAACGCCTACCTCGGCCTCTACCTCGGCCAGCCGCAGGCGGTCGACCAGAGCGGCAACGCGCCGCAGGAGATCTACGCCACCGCCGACCTGGCGACCCAGAAGTGGTTCAAGCTCGGTGACACCGGCAGCTACCACACCGCCTCCTGGTACCGCTGGTTCCTGGACAGCGCCAACCGCACCAGCTCGGCCATCGTCGGCAAGAACTTCCGCACCTACTGCTCCTTCGGGTGCTCGGGCGGGAAGTCCGGCGAGTACGTGAACCTCGGCGTCGGCTCCTCGGCCCCGGCCGCCGCGCCGGTGGACCTGAGCAAGTCCTACAAGATCGCCAACGGCAACGGCCGCGTCCTGGCCCAGGTCTCCGGGAGCTCCGCCACCACCTCGGTGGCCACCGGCACCGGCGCCGCGCTGGAGTCCTGGACCTTCCAGGCGGTCGGCGACGGCTCCTACCGGATCGCCAACTCCGCCACCAACCAGCTGCTCGGCGTGGACGCCACCGCCAACGCCGGCCGCGCCTGGGGCAACGCCCCGACCGCGACCGCCGCCGCGGGCGGCAACGCGGCCGTCGGCCAGCAGTGGTGGGTGCTCTCCAACACCTCCGCCCCCGGGACCTTCCGGATCGTCAACCGCTACAGCGGCCTGGTCATCGGCCTCTCCGCCACCACCGGCCGCCTGGCCGAGACCACCCCCGGCCGCACCTGGACCGACAGCAGCGGCAGCGCCGTCGGCAGTGGCCGCACCGCCGCCGAGCAGACCCTGACCCTCACCGCGGCGGGCACCGCCCCCGAGTCCGTGGTGGTCAACTCCCCCGGGAACCAGACCACTTCCGTCAACACCGCGGTCTCGCTGCAGCTCTCGGCCACCGACAGCCTGCAGAAGCCGCTCACCTTCTCGGCCACCGGCCTGCCCGCCGGACTGGCCATCAGTTCCAGCGGTCTGATCTCCGGCACCCCGACCACCGCCGCGGTCTCGACCGTCACCGTCACCGCGTCCTCCGGCACCGCGAGCTCGCAGACCACCTTCAGCTGGACGGTCAACCCGGCCCTGGCCGGCGTGCACACCCTCGCCACCGGTGGCAAGGCGCTGGACGACCCCAACCACAGCACCACCGCCGGCACCCAGATGATCACCTGGACGCTCGGCACCGGCCTCAACCAGAAGTGGACCTTCACCGCCCAGGCGGACGGCTCCTACACCCTCACCAACGGCGAGTCGGGCATGTGCCTGGACGTCAGCGACTCCTCCACCGCGGCCGGCGGCAAGATCATCCAGTGGCCCTGCACGGCCGGCTCCGCCAACCAGCGCTGGAACGTCAACCGCCTGGCCAACGGCGCCTACACCGTCGCCTCGGTCCACAGCGGCCTGCTGCTGAGCACCGCCTCCACCGCCAACGGCGCCCTGGTCACCCAGCAGCCGAACACCAACTCCGCGCTCCAGCAGTGGACCATCGCCTGATCCGCTCCTGAGCCCTCCCCGATCCACCCCTGACGGACGGTCAGGCCGGCATGTGGGTGCCGGCCTGACCGTCCTGCGCTCGGCCGCAGGGCGGCATCAGCCGCTCGACCCGGTGGAGCGGCGTCAGCCGACCGGCCCGGTGGAGCGGCTTCAGCCGCTCGACCCGGTGGCCCAGATCGGGGTGCGGGCGGCGTCCGCGACGACGATGTTGCCGTCGCCCTGGAGCCGCAGCCACCAACCGCCGGAGGCGGGCCCGGCCGACCAGACCCCGGTGCCCGCACCGTCCCGGATGGCCAGCGTGCCCCGGGGCGCGAACTCGAAGCGGTAGCCCTTCCCCGCGTTGCCCCAGGTGTTGCTGGCCCAGAGCGGACGGAAGGCACCGTCGTACCAGACCAGGTTGCCGTCCGTCTGCATCACGAGCTGGTGGTTGGCGGCGCCGACCGAGACCGCGTCGCCCGGGGTCAGCGACAGGCCGGCGAACTCGCCCGTCAGGGAGGCGAACCAGCGCGAGACGCCGTACCGGTCGAGGATCTGCAGCGCGCCGCCGGCGTTGACGACGAAGGTCGAGCCGGTGCCCGCGGTGACGGCGGAGCGCCACAGGACGGCGCCCGTCGCGCTCACCACCTGGAGTGCGCCGTCGGCGGTGAACCGGGCGCTCGCGCCCGGGTTGCCCGAGGTGCTGCTGGCCCACGGGACCCCGGGGGCGTCCGGCGAGCTGACCACCAGGTTCCCGTCGTTCTGCATGGTGAGCAGGTAGGCGCCGTTCTGACTGCCGGCGCCGGGGCCGCTGCTGACGCTCTGTCCGGGCGCCAGGGTCCAGGTGCCCGCCGCCGCCCGGTGACCACCGGCGCTGTAGCCGGGCAGTGCGTAGGCGATCCGGACCCGCCCGTTGCCGTTGGCCCCCTCCGGCGCGGCGAAGGTACCCCCCGTCGCCGTTGCCGGGTCCGTCACCGCGACGCCGTTCCGCGGGCCGGTGTGGCTGCTGCCGGCCCCTCCCGCGACGGCGCCCTGTCCGGCACCGGTACCGAATCCGCCCCCGTACCAGCCGCCGCCACCGCCACCGCCCTGGGCGAAGGTCCCGCCGAGCAGGTCGGACTGGAGCAGGCAGCCGCCGCCGGAGCCGAAGCCGCCGTCGTGGCAGTCGACCTTCCTGCCGAAGACCTCGGCGCTCGCGCCGCCCTGCGCGTTGGAGCCGCCGGCCGTCTGGGTCCCGCCGGAGGTCACCTGCCCGGGATCGAGCGAGGACCCGCCGACGGTGCCGCCGCCCGCACCACCACCGGAGGCGCCACCGGCGCCGCCACCGCCGCCGGCCACCACCAGCCGGTCCTGCAGGGTGTACTCACCGGTGGCCCCGGCCACCCGCACGTCGGAGGCCCCGCCCCCGCCCGCGTAGCCCCGGCCGCCGCCGTTCCATCCACCGGCGGCCGGCGTCCCGACCGGCCCGCCGGGTCGGGCCGGGGCGCCCGACCCGCCGACGTTGACCTGCAGGACCTGACCCGGCGTCAACCCCGCCAGGGTCACGACCGCCTGCCCGCCCGGGCCGCCCGCAGCCGGGTCCAGGCCGTCACCTCGGCCGCCGGCCGCGCCGAACGCGGTGACCGTCGCGCTGGTCACCCCGCTCGGGACGGTCCACTGCTGGGGGCCGCCGGTCCAGTCGAAGCCGCAGGTCACCACCGGCCCCGCGACGGCGCAGCCGGTACCGGAGCCGCCGGCCGGATCGGCGTGCGCGGCGGTGGCCCCGGGGCCGAGCGGCGCGGCCACCGCCAGCGCGCTGAGTGCCGTCACGGTCGCGGCGAACCGCCGAGCCCCGCCCGGCCGTCTCTTCGTGTGCATCAACGTCCAACCCCCACCAGGTAGTTCTGGGCGCCCCGGACGAGGCGCCCGCCCGGAAACATACCCGTGGGCCGGAGCGCGAAGCGGAGCCGGGCGGTCCGCCCCCTCGGCGGACCGCCCGGCTCCTCCCCTCACCCGGTCAGGACGTGGGCGGGGTGGCGAAGGGCGCGCTCCAGGTCTGGTTGGGCTGGTGGGTGCCGCAGCTGTAGGTGGCGACGGCCTTGGTCTTGTCACCCACCGAGCCGCCGGCGATGTCGGCGCACAGGCCGTTCGCCTTGAGCTGTCCGGCCAGGCCGTAGCTCCAGATCTGCTTGGCGTCGGCGCCGTTGCAGCCGCGCAGCTTGAGGCCGGTGGTCTCGCCGGAGAGGCAGAGGGAGGGCGAGGCGAGGGAGGTGATCCGGCCGTCGGTCTGGCGCTGCCACTGCTGGTTGGCGCCGGAGTGGCAGTCCCACAGGCCGACGGTGGTGCCGTTGGTGGCGCCGTTGTAGGCGTCCAGGCAGAGGGCGTAGGCCTGGAAGCCGGACTGGGCGGCCTGGATCTGGCCGGTCGGCAGGGCGGTGCCGCAGCTGCCGGGCGCGATGGTGTACATCACGTTGTCGTGGGCGCCGACGGTGGCGGTGAAGGAGCCGCTGACCTGCGAACTGGTGTGGTTCCACAGGTCCTTGACGGTGCGGGCGCAGCCGGTGTTGGCGAAGCCGATCCGGGCCGGGTCGATGGTGACGGTGGTGGCGGCGTTGTTCTTGTTGACCACCACCACGGCGCGGGAGCCGTCGGCGAGCGGCTTGACCACGGTCTCGGTGCCGGCGGTGGTGGAGGCGCCGTCACGGGCGGCGAGGTAGCCGCCGGCCGTGGTGTCCTGGTCGACGGCGATGATGTCGGCGTTCTTCAGGATGGCCAGCTGCGGGGCGTAGGCCACCGGGTCGGCCGCCATCTTGCGCACGTCGCTGGAGATCATCAGCGGCGAGCCCATCGCGGACCAGAGCGCGAACTGGCTGCGCTGCTCGGCGAGGGTGAGCTGGTTGTTGTCGCCGATCAGCAGCATGTCGGCGTCGTTGTGGTTGCCGGGGCCGTTGTAGCGGGCCAGCGCGACGGTGTCCTCGAAGTTCTGCAGGACACCGCCCTCGTAGTAGTCGCCGCCGTGCTGCCAGTCCCACGCGGAGCTGGTGTTGGTGTGCCAGACGGCGATGTCGGGGCTGACCCGCCACATCTGGCCGAGGCCGCGCACCCACTCCTGGGAGTTGTACTTCTCCGCGCTGGTCGGGCCGTAGCCGGCCGGGGCCGACTCGTTGAAGAGGATCTTGCGGCTGGTGTTCGCGGTGGCGGTCTTCAGCGCGTTGGCGAAGGTGGTGAACACCTGCTGGCGGTTGGTGATGCTGGTGCCGCAGTTGTCCAGCTTGATCGAGTCGACGCCCCAGTAGGCGAGCGAGTTGGCGTCCACCTGCTCGTGGCCGAGCACGCCGCCGGGCACGCCCTGACAGGTGTTCACCCCGGAGGTGCTGTAGAGCCCGGCCTCCATGCCCTGGGAGTGCACGTAGTCCGCGTAGCCGGTCAGCTCCCAGTCGTAGCCCGGCTGGCTGCTGCTCCCCCAGGTCGCGGCGCCGTGCAGGTAGCCGGCACTGGTGCGCTGCATCCAGCAGTCGTCCACCGTGAGGTTGGTGTAGCCGGCCGCGACCAGGCCGGTGTCCTTCATGGCCTTGGCCTGGTCCTGCATGAACTGCTGGAACGAGTAGCCGTCGCGGGTGCCGTCCAGGCGGGCCTGCGCGGCGCAGGTGAACCTGGCCCAGTTGTTGAAGCCCATCATCGGCTTCACGCCGATCGGGGCGGAGGTGTTGGCCGCCGTGCTGTCGGCGACGGCCGGGGTACCGGCGGACACGGCGAGGCCGGCCGTGACGACGGCTGCGGTACAGAGACCGAGCACGCGGTGGTGCCATCCCATGGATGCTCTCCAGTGGCAGATAGTGAGCAAAGTTGAGCAATAGTTGCGCGAACTGCGCATGTTTGAGCAAAGACTGGAGAGTGAACGCAGTGCGCGTCAAGACCCGCGCACCACCGGGCGGCCGGAATTCCGACCGTTTCCGAGCGCGTTGCGGCACGTTGGAGGCGGTGTACCGTACCGACGAACGCAGGGAGAGATCGTGGACGACATCGACTGGGACAACCCCCAGGACCCCCGCGAGGGCAGCTGGCAGCTCAACCACGTCCGGCAGTACGTGGGCAGCGGCGGCACCGAGGGCCAGTACTGGCAGGGCACCCAGACCCTGCTGCTGACCACCGTCGGCCGCGTCTCGGGCGCGCCCGTGCGCACCCCGCTCATCTACGGCGAGGCCGACGGCCGCTACCTGCTGGTGGCCTCCAAGGGCGGCGCCGACCAGGCGCCCCTCTGGTACCGCAACCTCGCCGCCGACCCGCGCGTGCGGATCCAGGTCGGCCCGGAGGTGCTCCAGGGAACCGCCCGCACCGCGACGCCCGAGGAGCGCACCGCCTACTGGCCCCTGATGGTCGGTCACTGGCCCGCCTACGACGACTACCAGGCGAAGACCGAGCGCGAGATCCCGGTCGTGGTGATCGATCCCGCCTGACGGGACGTCCGGCGGGCGGTCGACGACCGCCGGCCGGCCGCAGTTGGCGCGGGCCGCGGGGCGGATGGAAGTCTGGGGCCGTGGACCAGACGATCATCGCCGCCCTGCGGCGCGCCGCCGAGCACCGGCAGCGCTTCGACACCAGCTTCGCCGCGTACTTCGCCGCGCTGACCGACCCGGCGGGCGGCGGCGCCCTCGACGGCCTGCAGCACGGCACCTTCCCCGCACGCGCCCTCGAACTGCTCCGGGACATGTCGCTGCGCGGCGGCAAACGGCTCCGGGTGGCGGTGTTGTACGAGGCGGCGACCCTGATCACCGATCAGCCCGCGCCGGGCCTGACCGAGGCCGCGATCGGCATCGAGCTGCTCCAGACCCACGGCCTGGTCCACGACGACGTCATCGACGGCTCGGCCGTCCGGCGCGGGGCGCCCTCCGTGCCGCAGCGCTACCTCGACGAGCACCCCGAGCAGCCCCGCACCGCCACCGGCCTGGCCGTGCTCGCGGGCGACCTGGCCGCCTTCCTCTCGCTGCGCGCGCTGGCCGGCGCCGACCTGCCGCCGGAGCGGGCCGCCGCCATGACGGCCGAGCTGGCCGGGGTCGGGGCCACCACCGTGCTCGGCCAGTTCCTGGACCTGGAACGGGACTTCGGCCCCGTTCCCGGGCTCGGCTTCCTGCACGCGGTCACCGAGTACAAGACCACCCGCTACTCCATCCTCGCCCCGCTCCGGCTCGGCCTGCTGGCCGCCGGGGCCGACCCCGCCCCGCACGACGCCGAACTGCGGCGCTACGCGACCGCGTTGGGGATCGCCAACATGCTCCGCGACGACTGGCTCGACCTGTTCGGCGATCCGGCCGCGGTCGGCAAGTCGGTCGGCTCCGACCTGCGCTCCGGCCGGCGCAGCTACGCCGTCCGGGCACTGCTGACCGCCGACCTCGACCCGGCCGAACGCGCGCTGCTGACCGCCGCCCTGGGCGACCCGGACGGCGACGAGGAGACCCTCGACCGGGTCCGCGCGATCGGACGGCGGCACGGCGTCGACCGCGCGCTGCAGGCCGACGCCGAACGCCACGCCGGGGACGCCTCGGCCATCGCCGGTACCTGGTACGACCGTTGGCGGCCGGACCCGGTCGCCTTCTTCCACCACCTCCCGGCCTGGACCGTGACCCGCGACCACTGAGTCCGGCCCCGCCGGCCGGGCGGCCGCGGACCGGACGGCCGTGCAGAGCCCGCCAGGCGGAGGCGATCAGGCGGAGGCGATCAGGGTGGGCTCGACCACGTCCAGCGCGCGCCGCAGGGCGCCGACCGCGACGGCGCGCTCGCCGAGGGCCGAGGCCGTCACCTCCGCACCGGTCAGGGTCCGGTCGCGCAGGTGGCGGCGGACCGGGCCGAGCAGGGTCTCCCCGGCTCGGGAGAGGCCGCCGCCGATCACCACCCGGCCGGGGTCGACCAGCAGCAGCAGGGTGGCCAGGCCACGGGCGAACCGGTCCGCGGCCCGGTCCACCACCGCGACGGCGGCCGGGTCGCCCGCGGCGGCGGCGGCGAAGAGCGGGCCGATCTCGCCGTCCGGCCCCAGGGCGACCCCCGCCTCCTCGGCCAGCCGCCGGATCGCGCCGGCGCCCGCGAAGCGCTCGAAGGGGCCGAGCGCGCTGGTCAGCGGACCGGCCGACGCGGCGTCACCGACCCTGTCGGACGGTACGTCACCGGACGGCACGTCGATGAACCCCAGCTCACCGGCCGCCCCACCCGCGCCCCGGAACGGCCGGCCGTCGAGCAGCATGCCCGCGCCGATCCGCTCGCCCCACTGGACGAAGACCAGGCTGTCCGCGTCGCCGGAGCCGCCGCGCCAGCGCTCGCCGAGCACGGCGAGGTCCACGTCGTTGTCGATCAGGACGGGGCAGTGCAGCCACTCCCGCAGCCGCGGCACGACCGGCAGGCCCGCCCAGCCCGGGATGCTCGGGGCGACCAGGATCTCGCCGCGCTCGCGGTCCACGATGCCGGGGGTGCCGACGCTGACCGCCCGCAGGTCGGCCGGGGCCAGCCCGGCCTCGGCGACGGCGGCGGTCAGGGCGGTGCGGACGGTCTCGAACAGCCCGGGGCCGTCGATGTCCTGACCCACCGTCACCCGCCGCTCGGCCCGGGCCCCGCCCGCCAGGTCGGCGATCACCACCAGCACCTTGTGCGGCCCGATGTCGACGCCCGCGACGTGGCCGGCCTCGGCCCGGAAGCGCACGTGCTGGGCCGGCCGGCCGGGGGCCGCCGCCTCGGGCGCCGCGGTGACGGTCTCCACCAGACCGTCCTCGGCCAGTGCGGCCAGGGCCCGGGTGACGGCGGGCCGGGAGAGCCCGGTGGCCGCCGCGAGGGCGCTGACGCTCGCGGCGGGCGCGTCGGTGGCCCGCAGCGCGGCGAGCACCGCGCCCGCGTTCATCGCGCGCAGCACGTGCGGCCCGGTGGCCGCTCGCTGGGTGGGCACCCGGTTCCCTCCTGACTCTCCTGGCCGGCCGCGCTCGTGCGGGCCGGTCTCGCACTGTACTGGGCGCCCGGACCGGCGGTCCGAACGGGTTTCCGCGCCCGGGTCCTTGACACTCCGGCACGCCGCCGAGATATTTACGGACGCTCCGTTAATAATGCCATCCCCCACAGCGCATTCCCCAGGAGACGACCATGAAGCCGAGATTCCGCCGGCGCCTGTCCGGCGTGCTGATCTCCCTGGCCGCGGTGAGCGCCGGGCTCACCTCCGCACCCGCCGCCCGGGCGGCCGCCTTCGACACCTCCCCCGCCGCCGCGAGCCTGCAGCGCCTGCTCCCGGCCCAGGCCTCGCAGTTCGTCCTGCGGCCCGTCGACCGGACCGCCCCCGGCGTCGACTCCTTCTCGGTCTCCGGCGGCCCCGGCGCGATCCAGGTCTCCGGCACCAGCCCCGCCACCCTGCTGACCGGCGTCGGCTGGTACCTGCGCAACGTCGCGCACGTGGACATCGGCCTGCCCGGCACCAGCACCTCCGCGCTGCCCGCGACCCTCCCGGCGGTCGCCGCCCCGTACACCAACTCCTCGGTGGTGCCGCACCGTTACGCTCTCAACGACGTCGACAACGGCTACACCGGCGCCTACCGGAGCTTCGCCGACTACCAGCGCGAGATCGACGTGCTCGCCCTGCACGGCATCAACGAGGTGCTGGTCACCGCCGGCGCCGAGCAGCCCTACTACCGGACGCTGCAGCAGTTCGGCTACGGCGAGGCGGAGTTGCGGTCCTGGGTGCCGGGCCCCGCGCACCAGCCCTGGTGGCTGATGCAGAACATGTCCGGCTCGGCCTCCACCGCGGTCTCGGCCCAGCTGATCGCCGCCCGGGCCGCCGTCGGGCGGCAGATCTGCGACCGGCTCCGGGCGCTGGGCATGACCCCGGTGCTGCCCGGCTACTTCGGCACCGTCCCGGCCGACTTCGCCGCCCGCAACCCCGGTGCCCACGTGGTCGCCCCCGGCTCCTGGGTCGGCTTCACCCGCCCGTCCTGGCTCGACCCGAACGACCGTCGCTTCCCCGAGGTCGCCGCCGCCTACTACGCCAACCAGGCCGCCGCCTTCGGCAGTTCGAGCATGTTCAAGATGGACCCGCTCCAGGAGGGCGGCAGCGCCGGGGACATCGACGTCACGGCCGCGGCCGGCGCGATCCAGCGCGCCATGCTCGCCGCCCACCCGGACGCCACCTGGGCCATCCTCGGCTGGCAGGACAACCCTTCGGACGCGGTGCTGGCCGGTGTCGACAAGTCGAGGATGCTGATCGTCGACGGCCTCTCCGACCGCTACCAGAACCTCGACCGGGAAGCCTCCTGGCACGGCACCCCGTACGCCTTCGGCACCATCGCCAACATGGGCGGCAAGACCACCTTCGGCGCCAACTCCGCGGTGTGGACGGCCCGTTTCCAGCAGTGGCTGACCAGGCCCGGCAGCGCGGTGAAGGGCATCGCCTACATGCCGGAGGGCACCGGCACCGACCCGGCCGCCTTCGCGCTCTTCGCCGACCTCGCCTGGTCGGCCGGCCCGATCGACCAGCCCGCCTGGTTCCGCGGCTACGCCACCGCGCGCTACGGCGCCGCCGACGCCGACGCGGCCGCCGCCTGGGAGAAGCTGCGCTCCGGCCCGTACTCGATGCCCTCCGGCAGTTGGGCCGAGCCGCAGGACAGCCTGTTCACCGCCCGGCCGTCGCTCACCGCGAGCACCTCGGCCAGCTGGTCCCCCGGCTCGCTGCGCTACGACCCGGCCACCGTGCAGGATTCGCTGACCAGCCTGCTCCGGGTCGCCCCCGCCCTGCGCACCAGCGACGCCTACCGCTTCGACCTGCTGCACACCGCCCGCCAGGCCCTGGACAACCGCGGCCGCGCGCTGCTGCCGCAGATCGCCGCCGCCCACACCGCCAAGGACCTGACCGCCTTCCGCGCGCTGACCGCCGAGTGGAACCGCGACCTGGCCGCCCTCGACGAGCTGATGGCCACCGACAGCCGCTTCCTGGTGGGCAGTTGGCTCGCCCAGGTCGACGGCTGGGGCGCGTCCGCCGCCGAGACCGACCGGCTGCGGTACGACGCCCGCTCGCTCGTCACCACCTGGGGCAACCGCTCCCAGGCCGACGGCAACGGCCTGCGCGACTACGCCGCCCGCGAGTACTCCGGCCTGGTCAAGGACCTCTACGCCAAGCGCTGGGCCGCCTACTTCCAGTCCCTGGAAACGGCCCTGGCCACCGGCACCGCCCCCGCCGCCGTGGACTTCTTCGCGATGGACGACGCCTGGGCGCGCGGCACCACCGCCTACCCGACCACGCCCACCGGAGACGTCTTCACCGTCGCCTCCGCGATCGCCGCCGCCCTGCCCCCGGTCACCCCCGCCGGGCCGGTCACCGGCAGCAGCGGCAAGTGCGTGGACGTCACCGGGGGCAACTCCGCCGACGGCACCGCCCTGCAGCTCTACACCTGCAACGGCACCGCCGCCCAGACCTGGGCCGTCCCCGGTGACGGCACCCTGCGCGCCAAGGGCAAGTGCATGGACGTCCGCAACGGCGCCGTCACCCCGGGCACCGTGGTCCAGCTGTACGGCTGCAACGGCACCCCCGCCCAGTCCTGGACCTACCGCGCCGCCGACCGGACCCTGCGCAACCTCAAGTCCGGTCTCTGCCTGGACGCCTCCGGCGGAGGCACCGCCGACGGCACCGCGTTGATCGTCTGGACCTGCACCGCCAACGCCAACCAGCGCTGGACGGTGTCGTCCTGACGCACCGTCACTGACGTGCTTCGCCCGCGAAGCCCGTCCCGGTCAGCCGCTCGGACTCCGTCCAGAGCCGAGCGGCACTGACCGGGTCGCTGGCGGCGGCGGTGCGGCCGACCAGGGTGGGGTGGCCTCGGTTCTCGGCGAAGCCGTCCGGGCCGACGTAGGCGGCGCCGGGCAGGTCCATCGTGGCGGCGAAGAGCGAGGGCAGGGCGCCGGCCCGGCTGTCCTGGGCGATGATCCGGTTCCCGACCGCCATCAGGGCGCGGCGCACCGCGCTGCCGTCGTGGCTCTGCAGGTTGGTGGCCGCGTACCCGGGGTGGGCCGCGAAGGCGCGGACCTGCGAGCCGGAGGCCGTCAGGCGCCGCTGGAGCTCCAGCGTGAAGAGCAGGTTGGCCAGCTTGGACTGGGCGTAGGCCCGGATCGCGTGGTACTCGCCCTTGAGGTTCAGGTTCTCGAAGTGGATCCGGTTGCCCGGGTACTTGTGCATCCCAGAGGCCACCGTGACCACGCGGTCGGTGAGGTGCGGCAGCAGCAGGTTGGTCAGGGCGAAGTGCCCGAGGTGGTTGGTGCCGAACTGCGTCTCGAAGCCGTCCTTGGTCGCGCCCTCGGGGACGTTCATCACGCCCGCGTTGTTGACCAGGACGTCCAGCCCGCCCTCCCAGCCCTCGGCGAACTCCCGCACCGAGGCCAGGTCGGCCAGGTCCAGCCGCCGGACCTCCACGCTGCCGCGCGCGCCCTTGACGCCCGCGGCGGCGGCCTCGCCGCGCCGGACGTCCCGCACCGCGAGGACGACGTGCGCCCCGGCCCGGGCGAGCGCGTCGACGGTGGCGATGCCGAGGCCGCTGTTGGCGCCGGTCACCACCACCCGACGGCCGGACTGGTCGGGGATGTCGGCGGTGTTCCACTTCGCTGTGTTGGCCATGGTCCGAATGTAGGCATCGACAACAATGCTGTCAATGACAACAATGTAGCCAGTGATCACATAGCGGGTAGAGTGCGCTCATGCACCCCCGCCGCTACCACCACGGAGACCTCCGAGCCGCCCTGCTGGAGCGCGCCGAGCAGGTCCTGCGGGAGAAGGGCCCGGCCGCCCTCTCGCTGCGCGAGCTGGCCCGCGACCTCGGGGTCAGCCACGCCGCTCCGAGCCGCCACTTCAAGGACAAGCAGGCCCTGCTGGACGCCCTCGCGCTGGCCGGCTTCGAACGCCTCGACACCGCCCTGGCCACCGCCGACCCCGCACCCGGCTCCGAGCCCGGCTCCTTCGCCGCCCGCCTCGGCGCCCTGGTCCGCGCCTACGTCGGCTTCGCCACCGCCCACCCCCAGCTGCTCGACCTGATGTACGCGGTGAAGCACGACCCGCAGGCCACCGAGGCCCTGACCTCCGCCGCCCACCGGGGCCTGCTCCGGGCGGCCGAGCTGCTGACGGACGGTCAGCGCACCGGCGAGGTCCGCCCCGGCCCCGCCGAACAGCTCTGCCTCCCGACCCTGGCCGCCGTCCACGGCTTCGCCGACCTCGCCGCCAGCGGCCTCCTGCCGCCCGAGGAGGCGGCCGCCGCTCTGGACGACGTGATCGCCTTCGTCCTCCGCGGCTGCGCACCGGACCGCACCGCCGGCGCCTGACCGCCGCGCGCGCCGGACTCCCGGCGTCGCGGCCGACGGGGCATCAGGCCCCTGCGCCACCCGGCCCGGGCCAAGCGTCCGTCCACGTCCGTCCTGCGTGCGGCGGGGCGCGGCCGGAGACTGGTGGGGATGATCCTCGGGCTCTCCACCGCACTGGCCGCGACCGTCTGCTTCGGCTTCGCGTCCGTCCTCCAGGCGCGCGGCGCCCGGGCCGTGCCACGCGAGTCCGTCCTACGGGCCGGGCTGGCGGCCCGGCTGGCGCGCAACGGCCCGTTCGTGCTCGGCACCGCGCTCGACGTCGGCGGCTTCGCGCTCAGCATCGTCGCGCTGCGCACCCTGCCGCTCTTCCTGGTCCAGGCACTGACCAACGCCAGCCTCGCCGTCACGGCTGCGGCCGCCGTCCGCTACCTCGGCGTCCGGCTCCGGCCGCACGACCTGGCGGCCATCGGTGCCGTGGTGGCCGGGCTTGTCCTGCTCGCCGCCGGCTCCGGCGCCACCGGCCGCGACCGGGCCGGGCCCGCGTTCCACCTGGCCCTGCTGCTGGCCACCTTCGCGATGCTGCTGCTCACCGCGTTGCTGGCCCGGTGGGAGGGCGACGGGGTGGCCGTGGGCCTCGGGCTGCTGGCGGGGGTCGGCTTCGGCGTGACCAGCCTGGCCGTCCGGGTCCTGGAGGTCTCCGGGCCGCTCTCGGTGCTCACCGACCCCGCGGCCTACGCACTCGCCCTCGGCGGCCTCGGCGGCTACCTGGCGTACGCCCTCGCACTGCAACGCGGTTCGGTGACCGCGGCCACCGCCGCCTCCGGGGTCTCGGAGACCGTCGGCCCCGGGGTGGTGGGCGTCCTCGCCCTCGGCGACCACGCCCGCCCCGGCCTCGGTTGGCTCGCGGCCGTGGGATTCCTGGTCTCCGTCGGCGGAGTCCTGGCCCTGGCCCGCTTCGGCGAGGTCGGCACCGACGCCCCGCCCACCGACCCCAGCACCACGTCAGCCCCCACTGCGGGCCCTGCCGTCACCCCGCCCTTCGTCCCCACCACGCCAGGCACCACGTCCGACTCGACGTCCGCCCCGGCTCCGAACCTCACCTCCGCCTCCCCCGGCACCACGTCCGACACGGCCGCCGCCTCCAACCCCACCCCGCCGGAGGCGAGCGCGCGCCGCCCCCGCGGAAGGGCGCGCCCGCCGGTCCGGTGAGACGGTGGGAGTTCCGGCACGGCGGCCACCGCCGCCGCACCGCCGACACGGTGGACGGTGATCCATGGCTGACACCCCGCACCCCGCTCCGGCCGTCGCGCTGGTGACCGGCGCCTCCAGCGGCCTCGGCGCCGCCACGGCCACCCGCCTCGCGGCGGCCGGCTGGCGCCTGCTGCTCTCCGGCCGCGACCGCCCCCGCCTCGGCGCCGTCGCCGACGCCACCGGCGGTCTGGCGATCCCCGCCGACCTCACCGCTCCGGGCGGGCCCGAGCAGCTGGCCGCGCGTGCCCTCGCGGTGGACGGCCGGGTGGACGTCCTGGTCGCCAACGCCGGCATCGGCTGGCGCGGCCCCTTCTCCCGGATGCCGATGGACGTGCTGGCCGACATGGTCGAGCTCAACCTGCTGGCCCCGCTCCGCCTCTCCCGCCTGCTGCTGCCCGGCATGCTGGAGCGCGGACGGGGCCGGATCGTGCTGGTCGGTTCGATCGCGGGCGCGGTCGGGGTCCGCGACGAGGCGGTCTACTCCGCCACCAAGGCCGCCCTCGGCCTGTTCGCGGAGAGCCTGCGGTACGAGCTGCGCGGCAGCGGGGTGGCCGTGCGGGTGGTGGTGCCCGGGCCGGTGGACACGCCGTTCTTCGCCCGCCGGGGCACCCCGTACCAGCGCGAGCACCCGAAGCCGAGCCCGCCCGAGCGGGTGGCGGAGACCGTCTACCGCGCGGTGGTCGGACGGCGCGACGAGCTGTTCGTCCCCGGCTGGTTCCGGGTGCCGGGGCGGGTGCACGGGACGGCGCCGCACCTGTTCCAGCGGCTGAACTCGCGGTTCGGCTGATGGGCGCCGGCCGGGCCGCCCTGCTGGCCGCCACCTCCGCCGAGGCCGTGCACCTGGCACCGGCGGCCGTCCGGCTCGCCCCGGTGCGCGGGCTGCTCTTCCGCCGCCTGGCCGGGCACGGGGCCGCCGGGCACGTGGCGCTCACTTTCGACGACGGCCCCGACCCGGCCTCCACCCCGCTCTTCCTGGACCGTCTGGACGCGCTCGGGGTCTCCGCCACCTTCTTCCTCCTCGGCACCATGCTGGAGCAGTACCCGTACCTGGGACGGGAGTTGACCGACCGAGGCCACGAGGTCGCCGTGCACGGCTGGACCCACCGCCCGCAGTGGGGGCCCTCCCCCGCCCGGGACGCGCGCGAACTGCGGCGCACCGTCGAGGCGGTGACCGAGCTCTGCGGCCACCGCCCGCTCTGGTACCGGCCGCCCTACGGCGTGCTCACCACCGGACTGCTGCTCGCCGCACGGCAGTTGAAGCTCCACCCGGTGCTCTGGACGGCCTGGGGCCGGGACTGGAGCGCCGGGGCGACCCCCGCCTCGGTCTACCGCACGCTCCACCCCGGCCTGCACGGCGGGGCCACCATGCTGCTGCACGACTCCGACTGCACCTCCGCGCCGGGCTCCTGGCGCTCGGCCCTGGACGCCCTCCCGCTGGTGGCGGAGCACTGCTCGCGGCTCGGACTGGAGATCGGCCCGCTGCGCGACCACGAACTGACGAGGCGTCACTACCCGTACGACTGAGCGGAGTCGGCGAGTCCGACCCGCGCGAGGGCCTCGGCGAACCCCTTCTCCCACACCCCGGGATCGGCCCCGGTGGAGGGCGGGGGCAGCGGGCGGCCGAGCGCCGCGAGGGCGTTGCGGACCACCTCCTCGGACCCGGCCGAGGTGACGTCGGCGTGGCCCAGCTCCAGTTCGTGCTGGAGGTTGTCGCGGCCGTGCCCCTGCACCACGTCGAGCAGCAGCAGGCGGCGGCCGATCGCCCGGGCCTCGCTGCAGGTATCGCCGGAGCTGGTGACCACCAGGTCGGCGGCGGCCATCAGCGCCGGGATCCGGTCGGTGTGCCCGAAGGCGTGCAGCCGGGGCTGCCGCCGGGCCAGCGAGCGCAGCCGGGCCTCCAGCTCCCGGTTGCGGCCGGCCACCGCGAGCACGTGCGGCCCGGCCTCGGCGAGCGCCCGGGCGGTGCGCGCGATCGGGCCGAGCCCCCAGGCCCCGGACATCAGCAGCACGCACCGCGCCCCGGCCGGCACGCCCAGCTCGGCCCGGGCCTCCTCCCGCCCGGGCGGGGCGTAGAAGCCCGGGCGCAGCGGCGCGGCCACCACCGCGACGGCGGCCTGCGGCCGGTAGCGGCGGACGGCGCAGGCGGCCACCTCCGAGGTGACCAGGAACAGGTCGGTGCCCTCCTGCACCCAGAGGCGGTGCGGCGTCACGTCGGTGCAGAGCACCAGGTGGACGGTGTCGGGCAGGCTCGGGCGCAGCTCGTTGACGGCCGCGGTGGCGGTCGCGAAGACCGAGACCACCAGCTCGGCGGGCTGCTCGGCCAGCAGCTCGCGCAGCCGCGGCACCAGCCGGGCGCGGGCCGCCGACTCGGCGAGCAGGGCGATCCGGGCGCCCGGGCGCAGGGCCGCGAAGTGGAAGGCGTCGTAGGCGCCGGGCAGGTCCAGCAACCGGCGGAAGACCCGCTCGCCGACGGCCGAGCCGTGGCGGCCGAGCAGGGCCATCGCGTCGACCGTGCGGGTGGTCCAGCCGCGTCGGTGCAGCGAGTCGGCGCAGGCCTGGGCCATCACGTCGTGGCCCTGGCCGAGCGAGCCGGAGATCAGCAAGGCGTGCGGCAACGGTGAACTCCCTTGCGGAATAAGGTCATTCGGTCCGGGCAGGAGCGTTGTCGCGGTACCAGTCCACGTAGCGGCGCACTCCCTCGGCGAAGGGCGTGCCGGGCTTCCAGCCCAGCAGGCGCGCGGCCTTGGCGTTGGAGATCCGGCGCGAGGCGTAGTCGGCGGCCCGGGCCGGGACGTGCTCGACGGTGACCGGGCCGAGCAGGCGGTCCACGGTGTCGGCGATCTCCCGGATCGAGATCGGGGTGCTGCCCTCCAGGGCGATGGTCTGGTCCTGGGCGGCGGGGTCGAGGGCCCGGACGTGGGCGTCGGCGAGGTCCTCGACGTAGACGAAGTTGCGCGTCTGGGCACCCGTCCCGGCGATGGTGATCGGTCGGCCGGCCAGCGCCTCCTGGACGAAGCGGGCGATCACCAGCTCGTCGCGCATCCGCGGGCCGTAGGGGATGCCGTAGCGCAGCACGGTGAAGTGCTGTCCGTAGAGTTCGCGGTAGCTGTGGGCGACCAGCTCGGCGGCCAGCTTGCCGGCCACGTAGAGGTGCCCGCTGCGGCCCAGGTCGAAGGCGGTGTCCTCGTCCAACTCCGGTGCCGAGGAGCCCCGTTCACCGGCCGCCGCGCCGTAGACCCAGACCGTGCTGGCCAGCACGGTGCGGGCCAGGCCGCTACGGCGGGCGGCCTCCAGGACGCAGGTGGTGCCCTCGACGTTGAGCCGCACCGAGCGCACCGGATCGGCCTCGACCTGCCCGACGTCGGCCATCGCGGCGAGGTGGAAGACCACCTCGCTGCCCTCGAAGGCCGCCGCCAGGCCGTCCGGGTCCAGGATGTCGACCCGGGCGTGGTCGGCGGCGGGGTGCAGGCCCCGGGTCACCGTGTCCACCACCAGGACCTGGTGACCGGCCGCCAGCAGCCGCTCCACCACGTGCGAGCCGATGAAGCCGCAGCCCCCGGTGACCGCTACCCGCATGACGCTCCCTCACCCCACCAGCTCGGCGTGGACCGCCGTGACGGCGGTGATCACCTGGTCGACCTCGTCGTCGGTCATGTCGGAGTGCACCGGCAGGCAGACGTGCCGCGCGCAGACGTCCTCGGCGACCGGCAGCGGTCCGTGCGCCAGGCCGGCGAAGACTGGCTGGCGGTGCAGCGGCAGCTCGTAGACCTCGCCGGCCGCCCGGACGTCGAAGCGCTCGCGCAGCGCGGTCTTGAAGCGGGCCCGGTCGACCCCGGGCGGCAGCAGGAGGACGTACTTGTAGAAGTTGCTCCGGCAGCCGGGCGGTTCGGCCAGCGGCTCCAGCCCGTCGAGCGGGGCGAGCGCGTCGGTGTAGCGCCGCGCCACCGAGCGGCGGACCTCGATGAACTCCTTGAGCCGGCGCAGGTGCACCTCGCCGATGGCGGCGTTCGGCTCGCTCAGCCGCCAGGAGGCGCCGTTGCGGACGTGCAGGTTGGCACCGAAGGTGCCCTTGCCCTGGTCGCGGTGGATCCGCGCCTCGTCGCGCAGCTCCTCCGACTCGGTGAGGATCATTCCGCCCTCGCCGCTGGTGACCACCTTGGTCGGGTAGAAGGAGAACGCGCCGGCCACCCCGAAGGACCCGGCGGGCCGGCCCCGGTAGCTGCAGCCGTGCGCGTGCGCCGCGTCCTCCACCAGCGGGATGCCGCGCTCGTCGCAGAGCCGCCGCAGCTCGTCCACCCGAGGGGTGATCAGACCGCCGATGTGCACCAGCACCACGGCGGCGGTGTCCGGGGAGAGGGCCGCTTCGACGCTCTCGGGGTCCAGCGCGAAGGTGGCGGCCTCGACGTCGGCGAAGACGGGCGTGCCCCCGGCGTGGACCACGGCGGCGGCGGTCGCGTAGAAGGTGTTGGCCGGGACCACCACCTCCCGGTCCGCCACGCCGACGCAGCGCAGCACGATCTCCAGCGCGGCGGTGCCGCTGGCCACCGCGACCGCGTGCGAGGCCTCGTGGGCGGCGGCGAAGGCGGACTCGAAGCGCGCGGTGTGCGGGCCGAGGGTGAGCGCCCCGGTGGTGAGGCTCTCGGTCACCGCCGCCGCGACGGCCGCGCGGTCGCTCTCGCCGAACACCACGCGGGCGGGGAACACGGCCATGCGGCACCTCCGACACCCAGGACCAAAACGGTACGAATCCGCCAGAAGACCTCAGGCTACGGCCGGCCCGCCCGGATCCGCGCGACCGCTACGCCGATTCGCCCACACCTGGCGGCGTCCCGGCCCGCGGAGATCCCGGCCTGCGGAAATCCCGGCCCCCGTTCCGCCCGGCGGGGTGCGGACAGTAGGGTCTGCTGGTCTTCTGCAAGTTGCTGCAAGACTTTTCATCACCGAGAGGACCCTGCCATGTCGGGCATCGCCCCACCCGTAGCCGACGAGCGCACGGCACTGATGACCTATCTGGCCCACCAGCGGCGCCTGCTGCGCGTCACCGCCCACGGTCTGACCGAGGATCAGGCCCGCACGGCGGCCACCGCCAGCGAGCTGACGATCGGTGGGCTGATCAAGCACGCCGCCCGGTGCGAGGAGGGCTGGATGCGCCTGGTCCTGCGGGAGCCGGAGCCGGACCGGACCGCGGACGAGTCGGAGGAGTTCCGGCTCGCCCCCGAGGAGACGCTGGCCGGGGTGCTGGCCGAGCACGCGCGGGCGGCCGCGCGGACCGACGCCGTGATCGCCGCGGTCCCCGACCTCGGGCAGACCGTCCCGGCGCCGCGCGGCACCCGGTGGATCCCCGCCGAGGTCGAGGAGTGGTCCGTGCGCTGGGTCCTGTTGCACCTGATCGAGGAGATCGCCCGGCACGGCGGCCACGCCGACATCATCCGCGAGAGCATCGACGGCGCCACCCAGTACCCGCTCCTGGCGGCGGCCGAGCGGTGGCCCGCCCCCTGGTTCCAGCCGTGGGAGCCGGCGCCGGCCGGCCGCGGCTGACTCCGCCCCCGCGCTCCGCTGCCGCCCGCCCGCTCCGCCCGGCCCGCCTTCCGTGGTAGTACTGCAGGTCGTGAGTCATCTCGGCCGCCCCGTCCACGGCGGCCCCGGCCCGGAAGGGGCACCACCCATGAAGGTCGGGATCACCGAGATCGCCGAGCGCGCGGGCGTCAGCGAGGCGACGGTCAGCCGGGTGATCAACCGTCGCCAGGGGGTGGCGGAGAAGACCCGCGACGCCGTCGAGCGGGCGATGGCCGAGCTGGGCTACGAGCGGCCCGTCCAGGGGCAGTTGGTGGCGGTGTTCACCGAGCACGTGTCCAACCCGTTCTTCACCGACGTCGCCGAGCGGATCGAGTCGGCGCTCGCCCCGCACGGGCTGAAGACCGTGCTCTGCCCCGTCTTCCCCGGTGGGGTCCAGGAGCGCGACTACATCTCGGCGATCATCGACAAGGGCATCGCCGCCGTGGTCTTCCTCTCCGCCTCCAACACGCTCGACGACGCGGACACCGAGGTCTACGAGATCCTCCGCACCCGGCGCATCCCGTACGTCGGGGTGAACGGCGAGTTCGCCGACGCGGTGCCGGCGCCGGTCTTCTCCACCGACGACCGCCAGGCGGCCGCGCTGGCCGTCGAGCACCTGCACCGCCTCGGCCACCGCGCCATCGGCATGGTCTCGGGCCCGAACGGCAACCGCCCGGCCGACCAGCGGGTGCGCGGCTTCGTGGACGCGATGGCCCGTCACGGCCTGCCGGACGCCGAACGGCTGGTGGTCCGTCAGTCCTACACCGTCGAGGGCGGGCAGGCCGCGGCCGGCGTGCTGCTGGGCCTGGGGGCCACCGCGATCGTGGCGGCCAGCGACTTCATGGCGCTCGGCGTGATCCGCGGCCTGCGGCGGCTCGGGCGCTCCGTCCCCGACGACGTCTCGGTGGTCGGCTACGACGGCACCCTGATCACCGAGTTCACCGACCCCCCGCTCACCACCGTCCGCCAGCCGACCGAGCGCCTGGCCCACGGCGTCTCCCGCAGCCTCCTCGACCTGGTCGGCGGCCGCGAGGTCCCGACCGGCGAGCTCCTCTTCGACCCCGAGCTGGTCATCCGCTCCACCACCGGCCCGGCCCCGACCGCCTGACGGCTGGTCAGGCCGCGGCCGGCCGGCGCCGCGGCCGGGTCACCATTCGGCGACGAGCGGTGCGTCCGGGGAGTGCTGCTGCCAGGCCTCGGTGAGACGGGTGAGGCGGGCGGGGGCGCCGATGCCGCGCACGGTGGCGATTCCTCGGTCGGTGACGTCGAAGGTCACGGCGCCGATGATCCGGCCGTCGACCACGAAGAGGACGGCGGGAGCGCCGTTGACGGGTGCGTAGTGGACGGCGGGAGTGCCGCCTGCCAGCCGCCGCTTCGCGGGGGTGGGCCGCCAAGCGGCCCGCACCATCGCGGCGACGCGCTCCGGAGTGTCGTAGCGCAGCAGTGTCGTAGCCAGGCCGGCGGCGTTGGAGTCGGAGACCGCGGTCGCGTCGCCGGTGAGCAGCGCCACCAGGCGGTCGGTGCGGCCGGAGGAGGCCGCGGCGAGGAACTCCTCGACGATCCTGCGGGCGGTCGCCGGGTCGACCTCGCCACCGGCGCGGCGGGCGGTGGTGAGGTGCTGCCTGGCCCGGTGGAGGTGCTGCTGGCTCGCGGACTCGGTGATGTCGAGGATCTCGGCCATCTCGGCGTGGCCGTAGGAGAACGCCTCGCGCAGGACGTAGACCGCCCGCTCGAGGGGCGAGAGGCGTTCCATGAGGGTGAGTACGGCCAGGGAGACCGATTCGCGCTGCTCGAAGGTGTCGGCCGGGCCGAGCATCGGGTCGCCGTCGAGGAGCGGCTCGGGCAGCCAGGCCCCGACGGCGCGCTCGCGGCGCACCCGGGCCGAGCGGAGCCGGTCCAGGCACAGGTTGGTGACGACCTTGGTCAGCCAGGCCTCCGGCACCTCGATCCGCCGGCGGTCGGCGGCCTGCCAGTGCAAGTACGCGTCCTGCACGGTGTCCTGGGCGTCGGCGGCGGAGCCCAGCATCCGGTACGCCAGCGAGGCCAGCCGGTTCCGGCTGGCCTCGAACCGGCTGGTGTCGAAGGCGTCGGTGACGGTGCTGTCCACGATGGTCACCCTAGCGAGGCGGCTACGCGACGGTCTTCGCCGGGTGGACGGTCTTCGTCCGGGTGGACGGGTGCGGCACGGCGGCCAGGCGGTGCCTGCGCCGGGGCAGGCCGAAGGTGGGGTGCGAGGTGGTCCACAGCGACATCCCGAGGATGGCCGACTTGATCCGGGCCGCCTTGCGGCCGCCCAGGAACTTCGGCTTGGCCCGCGCCTCGTCGTCGACCAGCTGCAGGATCCCGTCCCGCCGCCCGAGGCTGATGTGGTTGCCCAGGTACTCCAGCTTGGTGTTCGCGATCTCGCGGCCGGTCAGGCACCCCACGATCGCGTTCGTGGCCTGCATGCCGGTGTAGCCGGCCGAGGCGCAGGACATCGGCAGCGGCCGGCCGTTGTCGCCGGTGGCGTGGGCGCTGTCGCCGACCGCGTAGACCTCGGGGTGCGAACGTGAGCGCATGGTGCGGTCGACGACGATCCGGCCGTCCTCGTCGACCTCCAACCCGGCTGCGGCGGCAAGGGAACTGACGGCGAATCCGGCCGTCCACACCGTCGCGTCGCAGGCCAGTGCGGTGCCGTCGGCGCACAGCACCCGCGTCGCTTCGACGGCTTCGACGCCGGTGTGCTCCAGGACGGTGACGCCCAGCCGCTCGCAGGCCCGGCGCAGGTGGACGCGGGCTCCGTCGGAGAGCGGGGCGCCCAACTCGCCGCGGGCGAGCAGCGTCACCGACAGGCCGGGCCGGGACTCGGCGATCTCGGTGGCGGTCTCGATGCCGGTCAACCCGTCGCCGACCACCAGCACGCTCCCTCCTCCGCGCCGCTCCTCCAGGCGGTCCAGGTGCTCGCGCAGACGCAGCGCCGCCGGGCGGCTGGTGACGTGGAAGGCGTGCTCGGCCACCCCGGGGACGCCGCGGTCGGCGGCGTGGCTGCCCAGTGCGTAGACGAGCGTGTCGTAGCCGAGCTCGCCGCCGTCGGTGCCGGTGTCGGAGTCGGAGTCGGCGGCCGCCAGCGCGACGGCCCGGCGCTCGGGGTGGACGGCGGTGACGCGGGCCAGGCGGAGTAGTACCCCGGTGTCCGCGAAGACCTCGGCCAGCTCCGGGGCCTCGATCTCCTGGCCGGCCGCGAGCTGGTGGAGCCGCAGCCGCTGGACGAAGTCCGGTTCGGCGTTGACCACGGTGATCTCGGCGTCCACCGGGGACAGGCGGCGGGCCAGGCTCCCGGCCACATAGGCCCCGGCATACCCGGCGCCGAGAACGACGATGCGGTGCTTCATGTCCTGCTCCTGTCGGTTCGCTTGGCTCTCGCGGACTTGAGCGGAGCAGCGGCCCGATTGCTGACAGGAATCGCATGTGACCCGCACCACACCCCGGACGACGCTTGACGGCGGCTCGACACCTCCGCCATCTTTGCTCACACGTGCGACGAACAACCCTGTTCCGAGCAACATCAATCACCGAGGACTGCAGCGGCGGCCCCGTTCCGGGTGACGACCCGGCACGCCCTCGTCGAACCGGCCGACCTTGGAGCCCCCGTGAGCGCCTCCGCCCGCCGCCCTCAGAGCCCTCCCCCGCGACGCCGACGCTCCGCGCGGTTCGGCTCCGTCCTCCTCAGCCTCGCGCTGCTGCCGTCCGCCCTCTCCCTCGCCCTCGCTCCGCAGACCGCCGCCGCGGCCACCCTCCCCCCGGTGGTGCCGCAGCCCGTCAGCGAGACGGCCGTGGCCGGCGGCGGCTTCACCCTCACCGCGCAGACCCCGATCGCGGTCGTCTCCACCGCCCCGGACGCCCTCGGCGTCGGCAGCTACCTCTCCGCCCTGCTGGCCCCCGCCACCGGCTACGCCCTCCCGGTCTCCAGCGCCGCCAGTGCCCCGGCCTCCGGAGCGCTGGTCCTCGACCCCACGGGCCCTGCCGCGCTCGGCCAGGAGGGCTACACGCTCTCCTCCTCCGCCACCGGCGCCACCGTGACGGCGCACTCCGCCGAGGGCCTGTTCCGCGGCGTCCAGACGCTGCGTCAACTCCTGCCCGCCGCCGTGGAGTCCACCACCGTCCGCCCCGGCCCGTGGACCGTCTCGCCGGTGCAGATATCCGACGCGCCGCGCTACGCCTACCGGGGCGTGATGCTCGACGTGGCGCGCCGCTTCTTCTCCGTCGAGGACGTCAAGCGCTCCATCGACCAGTCCGCCGCGTACAAGATCAACACGCTCCACCTGCACCTGACGGACGACCAGGGCTGGCGCATCGCCGTCGGCGCGCTCCCCGCCCTGACCACCACCGGCGCCTCCACCCAGAGCGGATTCACCGGCGGCACCTCCTGGTACTACACCACCGCCCAGTACCAGGACATCGTGGCGTACGCGAAGTCCCGCTTCATGACGGTCGTCCCCGAGATCGACGGGCCCGGCCACACCACCGCCGCGCTCGCCTCCGTGCCCGGCCTCAACTGCAACAACCAGGCCAAGGCGCCCTATGCGGGCTTCGAGGTCGGCATCAGCCTGTACTGCCTCAAGGACACCCAGCACATCGCCAACGTCTCCGCCTTCCTCACCACCGTCATCGACGCCGTCGCCCAGCTCACCCCCGGCCCCTACGTCCACCTCGGCGGGGACGAGACCCCGCAGGCCACCACCGCCGAGTACGACGCCTACGCCAACGCCGCCACCCAGGCGGCCAGTTCACGCGGCAAGACCGTGATGGGCTGGCACCAGCTCGGGCAGTCCGCCCTCCCCGCCGGCAGCGTCCTGCAGTTCTGGGGCGACGCGAGCGACCGGGCGAGCGTCGGCACGGCCGCCGAGTCCACCGGCATCAAGCAGCTGCGCCACGCCGTCGCCCAGGGCGCCAAGTTCGTGATGTCGCCCAGCGACCACGCGTACCTCGACATGAAGTACGACAGCACCGTTCCGTACGGCCTGAGTTGGTCCGGCTACGTGAACGCCCAGAAGGCCTACGACTGGGACCCGTCCACCGTCACCGCCAAGACCGACGGCACCTCCCCCGTCGTCGCGGCCGCCGACGTGCTCGGCGTCGAGGCCGCCCTCTGGGCCGACCGCGCCTACCGCGGCTCCACCAGCCTGCCGACCTCCACCAGCCAGTTCCCGGCGCCCTCGGTCTACGCCGAGTACATGACCTTCCCCCGCCTGCCCGCCATCGCCGAGATCGGCTGGTCCCCGAAGTCCACCCACGACTGGGCGTCCTTCCGCGACCGCCTCACCGCCCAGGGCCCGCGCTGGACCGCCGCCGGGATCGGCTACTACGCCGCCCCCGACCTCACCTGGCCCACCACGCCCGGCACCCTGGACGGCGTCCACACCCTCACCATCGGCGGCAAGTCCCTGGACGTGCCCGGCAGTTCGACCAGCACCGGCACCCAGCTGGTCACCTGGACCACCCACGGCGGCACCAACCAGCAGTGGAAGTTCACCCGCCAGTCCGACGGCACCTACACCCTGGTCAACCAAGCCTCCGGCCTCTGCGCCGACGTCAACGCCGGCTCCACCTCCCCCGGCGCCGCGATCATCCAGTGGACCTGCTCCGGCACCACCAACCAACGCTGGACCGTCACTTCGGTGACCGGCGGCCACACCGTCGCCTCCGCCAAGAGCGGCCTCCTGCTCACCACCGCCTCCACGGCCGACGGCGCCCTCGTCACCCAGCAGACCAACTCCTCTTCTCCTCTGCAGGTCTGGACCCTGAACTGACGACCCGCCCCCAACACGCGACCGCCCGGGGCACGCACCCCCGCCCCGGGCGGACCACCACCGGCGACAGGCCCACGCTCAGGCGGCTACGTCAGGGAGGGCAAGGACACGATCCATCAGTTCCCGCAGCTCCTGATCCCGCAACACCACCTGGTAGCCGCCCTCCTCCAAGCGCTCACCCCACAGCCTGCGGTCCGACCGACGGATCGTCACCAGCGCCTCCCGGACCGCCGGACTGATCCCTCCGAGCCGGACCAGGTTGCCGAGAGCGTCCCGGAACCGCCAGAACCCGTCACCGCCGCCCGCGATCGCCAGCACGCACTGCTCCAGGGCAGCGCGGTCGTCACCGTGGCCGGACCGCCCGACCGGGCCGGGGTCCGCTCCGCTGAGGCGGGCAGCCAGTGCGGCGACCGCGCGGTGGTTCCCCTCGCAGTCCATGACCTCGCACGCCAGCAGGCTGGGGACGGCAGAGGCCGCCGCCGGCCCAATCGCGTCCAGGACTCCCATCGCGTGGGCCGACGTGAAGCTGTCGGCCAAGAAGGGGACGACCTCGGGAAGCGCCGGCAGGGCGTCCTCGCCCCAGAGTGCCAACCCGTCCAGGAAGGGACGTGTCACGCGATCCCTCGGCTCCGCGTGCCGGAGGACCTCACGGACCTCCGGCAGCAACAGGCTCGCCTGCGCCCGCAACGGCCCCAGGACGTCCACCAGATCCGGCCGTCGCGGGTCCCCGATCACATGGCTCTCCCAATCCTCCTCCCGGAACCGGAGTTGCTCCACCAGACCGGGCAGGGCCCGCGCGTCACCGATGCGCATCAGTGCCCACCGAGCGAAGTCGCCCACCCGCCCGTCGAACTCCTCGTCGGTCGACCGATCCTCCAGCAGCTCAGCCAGCCCGTCCGTGTACGGCGCCGCCCGCCGTCCCAGCACGGCGAGGATGTTCGCCGCACGCAACCTCACGCTCGCGTCCGGGAAGTCGAGCAACTCACCCGCCAGGGGCAGCAGTTCGGCATCGAACGACCGCCGGTCGGTGAGGATCCGCCACCCCAGGTCGAGAACTGCCCGCCACAGCAGCGCTTCCGGCCGCTGACGTGCCGACTGCGCCAGACGTCGAACGAACTCCGACTGCGCCACCCGGTCGGTCTTGAGCGACCAGAAGAACCACGAGATCACCTCCTCCCGCTCCAGCGAACCGTCGCAGTCGACCCGGCACCAGACCGTTCCGAACCGCGGCCGGACCTCGGGATCGGAGAGCGCGTCCACCAGGCGGGACATCCGACGCTCCGGCAGCTCACCGTCCACCCGCAGCGCTGCGTAGACCCCCGCCACCCAGAACACCGGGTCGCTCCCCGCCAGCACCTCCTCGATCACCTCACGTGCGCGATCGGCCATCGAGCCGCCTTCGGAAGCCGCCTCGTCACCGATGGCCAGCAGAAGCGCCATCCGCACCGTCGGATCCGTCTCGACACGCCACCGCTCCACCATGCGGGTGATCCCACCCGCCAACGCGATGGCCTCCCGCCGGACCGCCGGCACCGGGTCCGCCATCAACTCCCGGGCCCGGTCCCACTTCTCCGTCGGCAGGTCGGGCCCTCCCACGTGCGCGAGTACCCGGATCAGCTCCGTCCGGGGGCCGAACTCCTGATGCGCGGTCAGCTGGACGAGTAGCGGCAGGACCGCTTCGGCCAGGGGCGACAGGCCGCCGTCCAGGGTCACCAGGCGGTAGAGCGGTACGCAGTCCGCCTTGGTGGCCAGCGAACCCGCCGACACCAGGCGCTGCACGGCCTGCCGGAACTCCGCGACGGTGATGGAGTGGTCCCCCTGATCCAGCGCGTCCCAGGCCACCTCGTCCAACCTGCCCCGAAGTTCCGCAGCCACCGTCATCCCCACGCGCACAGCCCCTTCGTCACGTCCACGAACGGCGCTCATCCTCCGCCACGGACCGCCCCGCTGTCGCCGGATATACGGGTACCCCCGGCCCGGGGCCCAGGCTCACCGGTCAGGCCGTCGCGGCCGCCGGGGAGTTGGTGGCCACCTGGCGGAGGAAGTCGTCGTTGGTGGGGGTGCGCTTGAGGCGCTCGAGGAGGAGTTCGGTGGCCTGCTGGGTGTCCTGGGCGTTGAGGACGCGGCGCAGGGTCCAGGCGGCGGAGGTGCGGGCCGGGCCGAGGAGGAGTTCCTCGCGGCGGGTGCCGGAGGCGCGGACGTCGAGGGCGGGGAAGACGCGCTTGTCGGCGAGGCGGCGGTCGAGGCGGAGCTCCATGTTGCCGGTGCTCTTGAACTCCTCGAAGACCTGGTCGTCCAGCCGGGAGCCGGTGTCGACCAGGGCGGTGGCGAGGATGGTGAGCGAGCCGCCGTTCTCGGTGTTGCGGGCCGCGCCGAAGAGCCGCTTGGGCTCCTGGAGGGCGCCGGCGTCCAGGCCGCCGCTGAGGGTGCGGCCGTTGGAGGGCGCGGCGGTGTTGTGGGCGCGGGCGAGCCGGGTGATGGAGTCGAGCAGGACGACCACGTCGTGGCCGAGTTCGACCAGCCGCTTGGCGCGCTCGATCGCGAGGTCGGCGAGGGCGATGTGCTCGCGGGCGGGACGGTCGAAGGTGGAGGCGATGACCTCGCCGCGGACGGTACGCCGCATCTCGGTGACCTCCTCCGGGCGTTCGTCCACCAGGACGACCATCAGGTGCGCCTCGGGGTGGTTGCGGGCGATGGCGTCCGCGACGGACTGGACGACCATGGTCTTGCCGGCCTTCGGCGGCGCGACGATCAGACCGCGCTGGCCCTTGCCGATCGGGGCCACCAAGTCGACGACCCGGCCGGTGAGTTCGCGCGGGCCGGTCTCCAGGCGCAGCTGCTCCTGCGGGTACAGCGGCGTCAAGTCGTGGAAGGCGGGCCGGTGCTGGGGTCCGTCCTCGGTGCGGCGGCCGTTGACCGTGTCGATCCGCGCCAGCAGCGGACGGCGCTCGCCGCCGGCCGGGTGACGGTTGGAGCCGTTGCGAGGCTGGGCCGGGCCGGCGGGCTGCTGGGTGGCCCCGGTCAGGACGTCGCCGCGGCGCAGACCGAGGGCCCGGACCTGGCCGGGCGAGACGTGCAGGTCGGTGGGACCGGGCAGGTAGCCGGAGGTGCGCAGGAACGCCTTGCCGTCGCGGAGGTCCAGCACGCCGGCGGCCGGGAGCAGACCGTCGCGGTCGGGCTCGGGCGGCTGTGCGGGGACCTGGGCCGGCGGCCGGACCGTGGCGGGCGCGGCGGGCGCAGTGGCGGCGGCGCGCTTGGCGGTGATCGCCTCGACGAGTTCGCCCTTGCGCAGCCGGGAGTTGCCCGGGATGCCGAGGGCGGAGGCGAGGTGGTGGAGGTCGGCCTTCAGCAGGCCGTCCAGGGCTTCGGTGGTGCTCGGGTCGATGGTGCCCGGGTCGATGGTGGCGGCGGTGGTCATGGGTGCTCCTCTGGGAAGAATGCTGTGGTGACGGCACGTCCCGGCGGACCCGACGGCCAGGGGCGGGTCGGGAGCGCGGCGGGTGCCGGATGACCGCAGGAGCCGACGGCCCGGCCGCGAGGGATCGCGGAGCTTCGGGCGGGTTCGGCGGCGGTGCGGTGTGCTGCGGCTCCGTTGGAGGAGCCGGATGGCGTCGCGGCCGATCGGGCCCGCAGACGCTGTGAATGGTGGATCCGGTACCCGCGCTCAGGAGCAGCGGCGTCGGATGTCCACCTGTCGGCACTGTAACTCCTCCCGGCCGCGATTGCCAAGGATTACCCGGGAAGGCCGCGCACCGGCCCGCTCCCGGCCGCCTCCCCGCTCCACCCGTGGCCGCCCGTGGCAGCTCGGACCCGCGCGGACCCGGTCGGACCTGACAGGAGGTCAGGGCCGTAGCATCGGCGGATGCGGAAGATCGAAGCCCTGCTGCCGGGCATGGGCCGTGCCGACCAGGCCGGACTGCGGGCGCTGGCCCCGGAGGAGCTGGTCCGGTACGTCTGCGGGCAGCGCCACGCGTGGTGGCGGCGGAGGGACTGCGTCCTGGCCCTGGACGGCCGGGTGCCGGAGCGCCGGGTGCCGGAGCTGGTGGCCCGGATCCGGGATCCGCAGGAGGTGACCGAGGTGCGGATCGCGCTGCTCGACCTGCTGGGCGACCGACCGGAGCTGCTGCCCTGGCTGCGGGACGAGGAGCGGCAGGAGGACGGCGCGTACGGCCTGCGGGAGGCGGTGCTCAAGGCACGCGGGCGGCTCGGCGACCTCACGGCGGCACGGGAGTTGGCGACCCTGGCGTTCTCTCCCTGGCAGCACCACGAGGCCGTCGGGGAGGCGGGGCTGACCGGGCTGGTCGAGCGGGTGGGGGCCGCGGCGGTACTGGCCGAGCTCGGCGACGGACGGCCGGAGGACCGGTACTTCGCGATCCTCACCCGCTACCGGGCCGACCAGGACGTGACCGACGCGCTGGCGGACCCGGACCGTTCGGTGGCCTTCCGCTCGCACCGGCTGCAGTCCGACCCGGAACGGCTGCGCGCGTTCGCGGCCGCGGCTCCGACCGTGGAGGCCGCGCTCTGGGCGGCGTACACGCTGCACGAACTGACCGACGACATGATCGAACTCCGCCGCCTCTACAGCGAGTTGGGGAGCCCGCGGGTGGAGGTGCAGGGGCTGGACGAGGAGCTGCGGCGGGCCGTCCTGCACGAGTACGCGCCGTGGTGCCAGGTGGCCACCGATCCGCGGTGGCGGGTGGAGGCCCTGTGCTCCCCGCCACCCGAACCGGTGGACCAGGAAGGCCAGTTGGCCCGGGCGGTGGCCGCCCTCGACGCGGCCGGACTGTCGCCGCGGCCGCCGGTGCACTGCGGCGAGGACAACCAGCAGGGCGACGGCACCTACCACGTGATCCGGTACGGCGAGGAGCAGTCGGAGGAGCGGGTCCTGGTCAGCACGCTCGGCCCGTTCGCCACCGGCGAGGACGACGACTGCGCGGCCCGCCCACCGCTGGAGGCGGCGGGTCTTCGCTGGATCGACGGCGAGACCGGCTCGGTCATGGTGACCGGACTCCACGTCTACTACTTCGGCGCGCGCGGGCCGCTCGCCCTGGACACCCTGCTGTTCTACTGGCAGGACTGACGGCCCGGGCGGCCATCGGGCAGCCAGTCCGGCGGCCGGGTGATGGAAGATCGAGGGTGTGACCGAGAACCCTCCGGCCCCGGGCCCCGTCCACGTCGTGCGCGTGGGCTCCCGGACCGTCCCCGTGACCGACCGCGCCATCGCCGACGAGATCACCGCCCTCTGGAACAGCCAGGTCGGCGAGGACGCCCCCGCCCGGGCGTACGCCCGCGTCGTCCAGCGGGTCGACCGGTGGACGGATCCCGGCCCGGTCTGGGACCGCGTTCCGGACTGCCGGACGGTCTACTCCCGGCGTGCCACCGTCGAGCCGGACGGGTCGCTCGGTGGCGAGTGGACGGCCGAGGCGCTGCGCTGGGAGTTCGAGCCGGGCGCCTACACCACCCAGCCCTGCCGCTACCGGGTCGAGCAGCGGCCCGGCGGCCACTTCGAGGTCGAGGCCCAGGGCACCGACGTCCTCGAGGTCGCCGCCGGCTTCGAGGCGGCCCTCGCCGAGGCCCGCGCCCGGCTCTCCTGACGGACCGACAGCGGACGGCGGGCAGCGGTGCGGCGGGCAGCGGACGGCGGACGGCGGACGGCGGACGGCGGACGGCCGACGGCCGACGCGGCCTCAGGAAGCGCCCCGCGCCCGGCGGTCCAGGGTCGCGAGGGCCGTGTTGACGACCACCATCACCGCGAAGGCGGTGGCGCACGATGCCGCTCCCACCGCGTAGTACGCCGCCGCGGCTGCCCCGAACACCACGGCCTTCACGGCCAGGACCCCCGCCACCGGCAGGGCTATCCGGGCCTTCGGGGCTGCGAACATCCCCCACAGCACCGCCGCCGCGCCGGGCAGCAGCACAGCCAGCAGCACCCCGGCCACCGGACCCGGCGCCACGTGCCACCCCCACCACCCGAGCAACGCGAGGGCGGCCAGCTCCAGCAGGAAGGCCACGGTCTCGTTCACCAGGCGGAGCGGAACGGGAAGCTTCATCGGGGGGCGCCCTTCGGATCGCGTGCGGGTGCGTGCGGATGCGTGCGTGCGTGCGTGCGTGCGTGCGGGATGCGTGCGCGGGTGTGCGGCCCCATGCAAGCACCTCGGCGCCCGGCTGCCCACGGCTTTCCGGCCCGGCCTCACTTCCCGGTGATGCTCCACCCGCCTTCGCCCTGCTCAGCACCGCCACCGCCACCGTCACCGCCACCGCCACCGAGCGCGGCCCACTCGGCATCGCCGAGGCCGAAGGTGGCGCGGAGGTAGGCGGCGACCGCGTCGGCCAGGAGCGCGACGCGCTCGGGGTCCTCGTCGGTGGTCTCGGCGACCCGCTCGCCCGCGATGCCGCCCATGGTGTGCTCGGCCTCGGCGATGGTGAGCAGGCTCTTGGGGGACGGGCTGAGGTGGTAGGCGTCGGTGAACCACTCCGGCCCCCGGGTGGAGAGCTGCGACTGGTCCTTGCCGCCCGCGACGACCAGGGCCGGGGCTGTCATGGTGGAGAAGTCCGGCCTCATGAACGGGAGGTGCTCGGCGGCGAACGGGGTGAGGGTGTCGCCCGCCCCGGCGGCGGCGATCAGCGCTCCGGCCGACACCTTCGGGTGGGAGAAGTCCTCGCCGGGGGCCCCCTCGGCGTCGAGGACCCGGGCACCGAGGAGCGCCCCCGCGGTCTGGGCGCCCCAGGAGTGGCCGACCACCGCGATCCGCCCGGAATCGGCGCGGGTCTCCAGGCCGGCCAGGGAGAGGACCTCGCCGATCTGGTCGACGACCGCGTGCAGGTCGGCTATCCGTACGCGCCAGACGGTGGCGAAGCGCGGGTCCTCCCAGCCGATCGCGTTGCGGCGGGAGTCCAGGTGGGTGGGCTGCACGACGACGAATCCGGTGGCGGCCCACCGGTCGACGAGGGGCTGGTACCCGTCCAGCGACCAGGCGTTGCCATGCGAGAAGACGATCACGGGCAGGCTCGTGCCCGACCTGGGCGCGGTGACCCTGACCTGGAGGTCGACGCCCCGGCCGGGCGAGGACACGGGGATGGGCTTGACGGAGACGATCTGCTCGCCGAGGGCGTGGAAGGGCATGGCGGACCTGCGCTTTCTCCTTGGAGGGGCTCTGCCATAATTTGGCGGAGCAGCGTTCCGCCAACTTAACGGAACATTGTTCCGCGAGTAAAGCGAGCAGAGGGAGACAGCAGTGCCGGAGTCGGTCGGGGTGCGCCAGGCGCAGGCGCAGCGCACCCGCAACGGGGTGCTGGAGGCCGCGGCCGCGGTCTTCGTCGAGCAGGGCGTCCAGGCGCCCGTCCGCGACATCGCCGACCGCGCCGGAGTCGGCGTCGGCACGCTCTACCGGCACTTCCCGACCCGCGCGGACCTGGTCACGGCCGTCTACCGGCACCAGATCGACGCCTGCGCCGCCCTCGCGCCCCGGCTGCTGGCGGAGTCCGCCGCGCCGTTCACCGCGCTGACCGGGTGGGCGGACGCGTTCGCGGACTTCCTGGTGACCAAGCACGGTCTCGGCGCCGCGCTGGGGTCCGGCGACCCGGGGCTCGAGAACCTCCACGCCCTGATGCTCGACACCCTGGTCCCGGCCTGCGCGACCCTGCTGGACGCCTGCGCCGCCTCCGGTGCCCTCGCCCCCGGGATCACCGCCTACCCGCTCATGCGCGCGATCGGGAACCTCTGCATCACCGGCCCGGACTACGGCCAGGCCGACGCCAAGCGCATGATCGCCCTCCTCCTCGCCGGCTGCCGAGCCACGGCCTGACGCCGCGCCACCGACCCCCTCCGAGGGGGTCGGTGGCCGTGGATCGAGGGGCTCGGCGGGGTCGAGACCTCCGTCCGTCCGGAACCCCCCGAGGCGGGTGGGTTCCGGGGACGCAGGTCTCGACCGTGTCCGCTCGGCCAGGTGTGACGGAGGGTCAGCTCAGCGGACGGCAGAGCAGGACGTCGGGAACGCCGCCGTGGCTCCAGCGCCAGGTGTAGCCGACCCCGGCCAGGTACTCGCCGTCGCCGCACTGGCCCTTGTAGTAGCCGGGTGCCCAGTCGCTGCCGGTGGAGCCGCCGGTGGCGGGCCGGTTGTCGCCGTGGTCGAACCACGCGGTGCGGCCGGTGAGCGGTAGCGACCGCGCGGCGGGGGCGCAGAGCAGGGCGGCCATGGCGTTGCCGTTCACCGCGTAGCCGGCGGCGAAGGTGTTGTCGGGGCACTGGAGCTTGTTGTAACCGGAGGCCCAGTCACCGTGGTTGACGAACCGTTCGTCGGTGACCACGGTCCACCCCGTCCCGGAGGCGGTGCCGGGCTGTCCGGCGTCCGTGCACAGGCCCCGCGAGTCGCTGCGGCCCAGGCCGGTGAGGCGGCGGCCGTCGGGGCAGGTGCCCTTGCGGTTGCCGCTGCTCCAGTCGGCGCGGGCGAGCATGGTGCGGGAACGGTTCTGGTCGCCGAAGTCCAGGTTCAGCATGTTCCAGTGGTCGACCTGGGCGACGGGGCCGGTCCGGCCCGGGGCGTTGACCAGCTTGTTCCAGTCGACGGCGCGCCAGTCGGCGGGGTCGTTGACGGTGGTGGTGCGGCGGCCGGTGGCGTCGTAGTCGACCAGCGCCCAGTCGTCGTTGACCTCGCCGTTCGGCCTGGTCCAGCCGACCAGCGGCCACTGGGCGAAGTCGGTGTCGTTGCGGACCAGGATGTCGGTGAAGTTGCGCCACCAGGCCCGGTCCTTGGGGTCGGTGGAGCGGCTGCCGGAGCCGAACTCGCTGATCCAGACCGGTGCGGTGAAGTGCTGGCCGGCCGTTGTGACGAACAGCGCCTGGTCGTTGACCACCTGGATCAGCTGCTCGGGCGTCAGGTCGCGGTACCGGGGGTCGTTGGTCTCACCGTTCTGCCAACCCCCGCTCGCACCCGTGTGGTTGGGGCCGGTGTAGGCGTAGAAGTGCGCCGAGTAGACCAGCTTGCCGGAGTCGATCAGGGTGTTGGAGAGGGTGCGGACCGGGGTGAGGGTCGGGCGGCCGTGGCTGAACATCCCCTGCGGGATGCCCTGCCAGTTGATGCCCTCCATCACGATCAGCATGTCGGGGTCGGCCTGGAGGATCCGGTTGCCGGCCTCCTCCAGGACCTTGTAGAGGTCGTGGTCGTCACCCCAGCCCCAGTTGGGGTCGTCCCAGGTGTCACGGCGGACCTCGTTGCGCAGGTCCGCGCCGACCACCCGCTTGTCGTTCTTGTACCGGTTCACCAGGAACAGCCAGTCGTCGATCCACTGCTGGGTCGACTGGCCGCTGTTCCAGCGCTCGTTGCCGTCCAGGCCGCAGCAGAAGCGGTAACTGGTGGTGTGGTTGTTGAGGACGACCGCGAAGCCGTCGGCGGTGAGCGCGGCGACCACCGCGTCGTACACCTGGAGCGGGGTACGGCCCCGGAGATCGGGGTTGGCGGCGACGGCCGCGTCCGGGACGGGCGCGGTGTCACGGACCATCGCGTTGGCGAAGGGGAGCCGGACGCTGTTGATGCCGAGCTCGTGGAAGTCGGCCAGGATCCGGCTGATCGGGGTGCGGTCCAGGCCGAGCGGGATGTTGTTCGACTTCTGGTCGGCCTGGTGGTTGGTCACGTCGTTGACGTCGCCGCTGCCCTCGTAAGTCCCCTGGGCCCCGGCCCAGTTGCCCGACTTGAGTTTGAAGCGGTTGCCCGTGGCGTCGACCACGTACCGGCCCCGGGTGCTCAGCGGGCCGGTCCAGGAGGCGGCGAGCTGAGGTCCCGTCAACACGGTGGCCGACGCCGCGGCCGGGACGGCCGCAGGAGCTGCCGAGGCCGCGCCCGGGACGGCGACCAGCAGCAGTGAGGCGGTGGCGAGCACGGCCGGGAGGCCGCGTCCGCCGCGGAGGGTTCTGGTGGATCGCATGGCGAATCTCCAGGAGGGTGGGGTGGGTTGGGGTGGTGCGGCCCCGCGGCTGCCGCCCACGCGCGGCCCGGGGGGAACGGGGAGGGCGTCAGCCCTGGAGACCGTCGGCGGCGCTGCCCTCGACGATGCCCCGTCGGCCGCGCTGTGCTCCGTCTGCACTCATCTGGCGTCCTTCGGGGTGGAGGTGTGGGTGGGCTCCGGGCCGGCCGCACGGGGTGTGAGGGTGCGTCGGCTGCGCTGCGCCGGCGGAAAGGGCTGGTTCGGCGGCGCGGGTTGCGGGTCACGGGTCACGGGTCACGGGTCACGGGTCACGGGTCACGGGTCACGCTGGACGCCTAGGGGAACAGCGCCTGGATGCCCAGGACGGCGGCTCCGCGCGCCCAGTCCTCCCAGGGGAGCGGACGCAGGGTCAGGGGGCAGTTCGCCGCGGCCTTGAAGGTGTGCGCGGCGTAGGCGTCCTTGATGGGCGTGCCGAGCAGGTCGTAGGCGTCGAGCCCCTCGCCGGTGACCACGACGCGCTCGGGGCCGAACAGGTTGACCAGGGTGGCGATGCCGGTGCCGATCGCCCGTCCGGCGCGGGCGAAGGACTCGCGGGCGGCGGGGTCACCGCTGCGGGCGAGGTCGACGGCGCCGTCGAAGTCCAGCTCGGCGAGGCCGGTGGCGTTGCGGACCCGGGCCAGGATCGCGCTGCTGGAGGCCGCCGCCTCGACGCAGCCGGTCTGACCGCAGTGGCAGCGGGGCCCGTTCGGGTCGATGCTGATGTGCCCCAGCTCGCCGGCCACGCCGTAGGCCCCGGCGACCAGACGGCCGTTGACGACCAGTCCGGAGCCGATTCCCGCGCCGATGGTGACCAGCGCGAAGTGCTCGGTGCCGATGCCCTCGCCGAACCAGTGCTCGGCGGAGGTGATCGCCTTGACGTCGTTCTCCACGATGACGTTGAAGCCGGTCCGCTCCGCCACCAGTTCGGCGAGCGGGACGTCCTGCCAGCCCGGCAGCACGGAGTAGCGGACCCGGCCGGCGGGGCGGTCCACGTCGCCGGAGACCGCGATGCCGAGGTGGCGGATGCGCTTGCGGAAGCCGGGGTCGCGGCTGAGCAGCAGCTCGACGGAGTCGTGGACCAGCGCGCAGACGGCGGCCGGGCTGCGGTCCGCGCCGAGTAGCCGACCGGTGGTGGCCCGGACCCCGGCCCGCAGATCGCAGACCACGGCGTAGAGCGCGTCGGCACTGACCTTGACCCCGAGGAAGAACTCCCGGTCGACGGTGACGGCAAGGGGGTTGACCGGGCGGCCGGCACCCGGGGCGGTGCGCTCCGGGGGGAGTTCGTGCAGGTAGCCGTCGTCGATCAGGGGCCGGGCCGCCTTGGTGATCGCGGTTCCCGAGAGCCCGACGCGACGGGCCAGCTCGACGCGGCTGAGCGGCCCTTCGGCCAACAGCAGTGCGAGCAGGGCGGTTTCGGCCGGTGCGGTGACCAACGGCTGGCTGTGGGTGGGAAACACGGGGGCAATGTAGCGACGAATAAATAACTTCGTCCAGTATTGATTTCAGGCCATCTCACCCCCGCCCTCACGGGCTCCCGTACCCACCACCGCTCCCGCGAGGAGGCCGACCAGGCCTGCGCCATCGTCCCGCGCCGCAAGTGCAGCCGCCCCGTGGCGTGACGCCACAGCTGACCGCGGGCCCGGGACGACCTGCTCGACGCTGGCGTTCGGTCACAGGTCCGTCGCGCCTTCGTCGGGTCCCAGGGTTCGTCCGGGATGGCTGACCGAAGAGTCCTCCTCGAGCCGTCCGTTCTCCCGCCGGCGCGGGCCACCGGACTCGGCCGGGTCCCAGGTGAGAAGCGCGTTGCCACCCGTTGGCACCGCCCGTTGCATGCTGCCGCAACGCCGTGGCGACGGCACAGGATTCGAGCCGACCGGCCGGCCGCACCCACACCGGGAGCACGTCCTCGGCCGGCGCACCGTGCTCGACTTCCGTTCGGAGGACCTACGTGAACAGCAACACCCCCGGCCCCCTGGTGACCCAGCGGACCGCGCTCGTCCTGCTCCTGGGGGCCGTGTCCGCAACCGCCGCAGCCACGCTGACGCACCTGGCCGAGACCTCGTGGCCGCTGTCGGTGCTGGCAGGCCTGGGCGCGTTCACCTCGAGCGTCGCAACTGCCCACCGGCTGATCGGCTGAACCCGTGAACGGATACCACTCGCCGCCACCCGAGCCCGCACCGCGAACGCCGCTGCCGGCTGAACTGCCCGCAGCCGGCCGCCTCTTCGGGGGCGGGCGGCCGTGGCGGCGGGCGGCCGTGGTTGGGCCCTCGTGCAGATCCTCGCGTCCACCTGTGAGATCGGGGCCCTGCCCGGCGGTGGCAGACGCATCCGCGCTACCTTCAGCTACTGACCCCGCTCGTCCACGGTCCGGCCGACACCGGCTCAGGTCCCGTGCAGGATGCGGCCGTTCGACCGTCCAGCCGCCGACCGCCACGGGTGGCCGGGCCGGGAGTCCGTGACGAGGCGCACCGCCGAAGGAGAGGACACTCGATGGAGAACCCGCAGCCGACGATCCGCCCGTACCGCCCCGCCGACCGCGAAGCCGTGTACGACATCTGCATCCGCACCGCCGAGGCCGGCGGCGACGCCACCGGCCTCTACCGGAACGAGCAGGTACTACCGGACAACTTCGCCGGGCCCTACCTGGAGCTCGAACCCGGCCTCGCGTACGTCCTGGACGACGGCCGGGGCACCGCTGTCGGATACGTCCTGGGAACCAGCGACACCACCCGCTTCGTCACCGAGCTCCGCAGGCACTGGCTCCCCCGGGTCGGCCACCTCTACCCGGCGCCGGCCGGAGACCCGGCCGACGGCGACGAGCTGATGGCCATGCTGCTGCACACGCCCGAGCGGATGATCCTGCCCGAACTGGCCGACTACCCAGCCCACCTGCACATCGACCTGCTCCCGGCCTACCAGGGCCGCGGCTTCGGACGCCAACTGATCGAGCGTCTGCTCGACGCCCTGCACCGGGCGGGCGCACAGCAGGTGCATCTCGGGATGGTGAGCGCCAACACCGGCGCCCGGGCCTTCTACGACCGCACCGGCTTCCACCTCGTCCCGGTGCCCGACCCCGGCCCGCTGACCTACCTGGGCCGCTCGACCACGCGCTGAGCTCCCCCACGGTGGCGCTGTTCACGACTCGTGGCCCTGACTCCGGCTCAACTTCGACTTCGGCCAACGGCATCCGACGCAACCACGCAACCGTCCGGGCCGCCCTCACCACGACCCACACCTCCGGAGCGGTCGAAGGCAACGTGACCAGGATCATTCTGTGGAACCCGCGGTGTCAGGTTCCCGCGCATGACGGCGGCTCAGGGCACCGTGCTCTGCTCAACGGGGGAACATGTCGGCGTAGGGATCCGGTTCGTTGGTGAAGGGATCTCGTCCGGCCTTCCATCGGATCTGCTGCTCGCGCCAGTGAACGAATCCTGGAGAGGTCTCGCCCCAGAGGGAGGTATCGCTCAGGGGACACGTGGCGAGGTCAGCGGTGAAGATCCGCAGGAGGAAGCGGGCCATGCCGCAGTCGAACAGGGTCCAGCGTTCGTCGGTGTGCCGGCCGCAGACCAGGACCGGCCAGTTGTCCGGGTCGGGGTCAGTGGTGAGCCAGCACAGGAGATCAGGTCCGGATGTCTGGCCCCAGGGGAGGATGTGAGCCGGGTCGATATCGGGGCGCCACTGCGCGGGAGTGCGTTCCCATGTCGAGCGGGCACCCGAGATCTCGTCCTCGATGGCACCGGGATCCCACTGGATACCGTCCTTGTGCAGAGGGAGGAGGACACTCAGCAGGTCATCGATGCCCCCACCGCCGTAGAGCGACATGAACGCCTTGTAGTCGCCGGGCAGCCGGCAGTCCAGTCGTTCTTCGACCGAGGGCCAGTCCAGGGCCTCGTCAACGCCGAAGGTCGGGGCCATGACCTGGGCGAGTGCTGCGATATCCGGGTGCTCAGTCATGTGCCTCCCCTTCACTCCAGTTGGTCGGCTCAACCTAGCGGCTCGGGCGGACAGCACGGCCGACGGGTGCTACCTCGGGCCGGCGCATCGGTCTCAACAATCGGCAGTGCCACGGCGCCGGGAGGCAGGCTGAGCTCTCGTGGACCGTGCCCGGCCGGCGTCGGGACGTCGGCGAGCCGCTCAAGCAGACGATCGTCGAGGTAGGGCTTGAAGTCGTCGAGAACGGACGGGCGGTTCTGCCACTGGCCTCGGAAGAGATCGTCCGGATTCGTGGCGTCGGCAAGAGCCTTGACCGTGCGGTGATCCATGCCGAGCTGCCGTTGGACGGCGCGCTGCTGTGGCCCGCGGCCAGCAGGGCGTGCACCTCGGCGTGTCGGGCCCGGGTCCGGTCGGCGAACCGGAAGCCCGTTGGCCAGGGTGATCAGACGACGGAGGCCCGCCTAGGATCGACCGGGTCGATCGCGTGCTCGTCGAAGAGGCTCTCAAGAGCCTCCAGACCACCCTCCCCCCGGAAGTCCTTCTCTGCCCTTGTGATCGGCAAGAGCCACAGGATCCGAGCGTGGGCCCCACCCTCCCAGGAGCAGACCTCGAAGTCCGGGCCAAACGGATACGGCAGGCTCACCAGATAGTGATCACAGTCCGATTCGTCCAGCCACGGTCGACCGATGGGGACGGTGTGCCCGACATCAAGCCGCTGGTGAACGGGCCCGCAGTGGTAGTACGCGTTCACGGTGACGCTCTCCAGATTGACCCACTCGTCACGCGGCGCCGCGAGGAAGAACTCCAGCCCGTGACCGTCGACCTGCGTCGACTCCCAGCACCCCGACGTCACGTACAGCCACCAGTCACCCGGATGGGCGGGATGGATACGGAAGATCCGGAACCCGCGCACGCGGTCCTCGATCGGCCCCTCCGCACCAGCGAGCTCATCGATGACACGGCCCGGAAACGTGCTGCGAAGGTGGTCGAGCAGAGCAGTGCGTGCTGCGGCGTTCGGCATCCGATCATGATGCCCCAGAGCATCAGAGCTCGTCGGCCGGAGTGCGGGCCCGGGCCCGATCACACTGATTGCGACAGACCCCCTTCATCTGTACCCGACTGAGCACTTTGACGAGTCCGCAGACAGCTGTTGTCGAGCTGCCGCGCATGCCAACGGTGGCGATGGGCTCAGACACGCACATCACCCCCAGGGCGGCTTGCCGGTGCCCTCCGCCCAGAGGGCGAGGGCGCGGCGGTCGAGGGTGCGGATCCCGACCTGCTCGCAGAAGGCGGCGGCGGCCTTGGTGTAGGTGCTGGTGGTGACGACGACGGCGAGGTCGCAGTGGTGGACGTCGCGGTAGGTGCCGTTGACCTTCTGCACGTCCTGCGAGCCGACCAGGGTCCTCGGTCCGTAGCGCTTGGCCTGGATCAGGATGCGCCTGCCGGTGGGCGTGGTGGCCAGGATGTCGGCGGCCAGATCGCCGGCGCCGCCGACCACGGTGACCTTCGTGCAGCCGTCGCGCCTGCACAGCACCGCGAGGGCGTGCTCGAACTCCTTCGGGCTCATCGCCAGGAACGGGCCGATGTGCCGCAACTGGGCCGCCTGGGCCTCGAACGCGCGGCGGCCCGCCAGTACCCGGCGGCGCACCAGCACGACCGCCGTGGCGAGCACGGCGCCCGCCACGGTGAGCAGGATCAGCAGGTGCTGAAGGAGCCAGCCCACCACGGAGACGGCGAGGACGACGGCGACCAGGGCGCCGATGCCGAGCAGCATGGCGCTGTCGCGGGCGGCCCGGGTCCGGCGGCGGGCGGCCGCCCGGCTCCGCCCCCGGCCGCGGGGTCGTCGTGCTGGTGCCCTGCCTGCCACGGTGCTCCCCTCCGACGCACGGTGTGAAGGGCGATCGTAAGAACGCCAGGCTTCCGGGCGCGGCCGGTTCGTGGCAGGACGGCCGGTCAACGACACAGGAATGACCGGAACACGACCTGCCCCGGCCGAGCTCCCCCACCCGGGCGACGCCGACTTCCGAAACCCTGCCCGACCGCCCGCGCCTTCTGGCATGCTCACTCGGAGTTTCCGGACTGTCACCAGGGGTGGGGCATGGAGTACACCGTCAGCGCGACCTTCGTCGTGGGCGTCATCATCGTCCTGCGCCTGATGCGCAGGACGGAGTCGCGCTCCCGCGTCGACGAGAAGGTGACCGCCCTGAGCTGCATCACCTTCGGCATCCTGATCGCCGCGACCCCGCTCGGCCAGGGCATCCTCAACCTCGTCGCCGGCGCCGCCCAGGCCACCCGGTGAACCGTCACGGCACTGCTCGGTAGAGGTGGGGACACTCCGCATCCATCGTGGGCCGCACGGTCGACCGGCAGACCGGAAGCCCGGCGTCGGCGCCTTCGCGCCGAGGCAGTGCAGGCACTCGGTCGCAGGGCGACGTCCACGGCGGAGAGGTCTCAGCATTCCTGGTCGAGAGCTGGTCAGGCACGCCGGTGCGGCGTGCCTGACCAGCTGGGCGCAGGGCCCTGAGCGCATGAAGACCATCAAGCGCGGCGCCAGTAGCCGGATCCGTGCTCTATGAATTCCAGAACACCGGATAGAATTTCTGATTGATGGCCATGTTCTTGCCGTCGCACGGCCAGAAGCTCTCGTAGCCAGGATTGTCACCCATGGCATCGAGGCACATCGACGGATTCCACACGCTCCTGAGCTGCCAGGCGCCGGGATCGAAGGTGCTCCAATACAGATGGAACATCTGCGTGGTCAGATTGTCCTGACACGTGTACTGATCCATCACGGTTCCCGGCGTGGAATAGATTCCGTTGTACATGTCCAGACAGAGGCCGGTGTCGACATTCTGGAGGCGGAATTCCCACTCGACGGCTCCCGCCTTCAGAAGCCTCCACCGCGTGCGGGAGTCAGTGTCCTTGGTCCCGGTCGCCGTGATTTTTGCCCCGCGAGCACCGCTCTCGGCCCGCATGAAGGCGTCGTGCTTCTGGTCGGTCAGGCTGACCACGTCGCCGGCCGCGGCGAGGTGCTGGCGGAAGAAGACCGGCGCATGATCCGCGTTGTTGATGACCCACGGGGGGAGCTCACCCCGGAAGTTCGGCATGATGCGACTCGATACCATGTAGTCCAGCTCATGACCCGCGTCATGGGTCATGACGTTGTCACCCACACGATAGATTCGCCCGGTTCCGGCCATGGCGTCCGACGCTATCTGATGGACCGCTGGCGTTGGTTCCAGATTGAAGTCCCCCAGAACAGTGACTCCCCAGTTGTTCTGGTGACCCCAGGCGTAGGCGCTGTTGAGCATCTGCTGGAACGGGACGAGGTTGTTCCCGCCCGAAGGCAGGTGGACATTGAAATAGACGTCGTCCTGGAAGCGGAGCCCGAGAGCGGCGCGACCGGTGGCCCCGCCCGGAGCGGCGACCAGGACCTGGTCCGCCGCCGTCGCCGAGACGAAGGCGAAATTCACCCGCCCACCGTGTGCGTCGTTGTCGACGCCGGACATCCAGTAGACATGGTAAACCGATCCCCCGCCGGCATTCCAGTGATAGTACTCCACGGTCCTGTAATTGGCCGTTATCGTCCCCACGTGCTGCATGTTCGCCATTCCGGCCGGGTCCGCCCCGGCCTCCTGGACTGCGAGCAGGCGGTTCTGGTTCATGAGGGTGCGATATTGGGGCCACCGTGCCCCCTGCGAATTCCAGGTCGCGACCCCCCGACCAAAGGCGTTGAGCTCATTGGGCGCGAAGGCGTGCGCCACAGGGGCGGGCACCACGACCAAGGTCACGATCATTCCGAGCAGCGCCAACAGCAGGGCCGTAGCCCTGGGTAGGCCGGGGAACAGTTTCATGCGGGACATTTCCATCCTGCTTTCATGGGCGATTGCCTGGACGGAGCACGGGAACCGGGCAGAAAGTCGTGCCGCGAACGCGGAGCCTCGGGAGGCTCCGGAACTGCCCTCGATCACTCACAAGGGCCGCCGCAAGCCATGGCGGATTCGGCCTCGGCCCCCGGCTCTGGCTTCGCGTGCCATGACGCAGCGTCACTTCTCGTAGTGCATGTGCAACTCTGTGACCGGCATCCGCCGCTGTCAACGGGCCGTCAGTATGCGGCCCGTACTTCCCGGCACGACTGCCCGATCGGGCAACGGCCTCCCCCCGTCCGGGGCTATTCCCACCTTCCCTCCGTGAGGAGTCCTGCTTGGCGAACGACGCCCACGGGGTCCGATTCGCCCCGAACGGGTCCATCGGACGGTCACGGCCGCTCGGACCGGAGCGGCCCGGGCTGCCGGGTGCACCGGCGGAGCCGGCGACCAGTGCGCAGGCTCTGCTGGATCAAGTGCCCGACGGCGCACGGTCGTTCGTGGCGTGCAGCCTGGACAGCACCTCGCTACGCCGCGAACGTCGCCGGGTCGCGAGCGACCTGCATCCGAGTGCCGGGCGGCGGGTTCGCATGATGGGGCGTCAGGTGCAGCCAGGCGCAAGCTGGAGAGGCGCCACCCGGGCGCGAGGCAGCAGGTGCCCGTCCCCGGGGCCGCGCCTGTTCCGCCCGGACGCACGGTGCCGCTCTTCCGGTGCTCGCTCCCCGTCCTGTTCGCCACCGCCGTCGGCTTCACCGGCCCGGGCCCGTGGCGAGGCCCCCGTGGCGGGCGGTGGCCCGGCCGCCACGGGGGCCGTTGTCGGACGGTCAGGCGGCGGTGCAGGTGAGGGTCGGGGCCGGGTTGCTGCCCGCCCAGGTGCCCTGGAGGCCGAAGGTGGTCGAACTGCCGGGTGACAGCGCGCCGTTGTAGGAGAGGTTGGTCGCGGTGACGGTGGCCGCCGACTGCTGGGCGGTCGCGTTCCAGGCGCTGGTGAGCTGCTGGCCGTTCGGCCAGGTCCACCTCACCGACCAGGACTTCGTGGCCGCGGTGGTGGCGGTCACCGTGACGGTGGCGTTGAAGCCCGGGGTCCACTGGTCGTTGAGGCGCCAGGCCGCCGTGCAGCCCGCGCTGCCGCCGCCGGTGCCGCTCGTGGTGGCGCTCACGGGGGCGGAGGCCGCCGAGACGTTTCCGGCCGCGTCCCTGGCTCGGACGGTGTAGGAGTACGCGGTGGCGGCGGTCAGCCCGGAATCGGTGTAGGTGGTGCCGGAGGCCGTACCGGCCAGGGTGGTGCCGCGGTAGACGTCGTAGCCGGTGACGCCGAGGTTGTCGGTGGAGGCCGTCCAGGAGAGGGCGACGGTGCTCGCGGTGCTGCCGGTCACGGTGAGCCCGGTGGGCGCGGAGGGCGCCTGGACGTCGCCTCCACCGCCCGGGGAGCCGAAGCCGGGTGCCTTGACGTCCGTCAGGTAGGCGTCCTTGGTGGTGTTGACGGTGGTCCAGTCGTCGTTCAGGATGCCGCCGGTGTCACCGGAGTTGGGGTTCCAGGACCAGAACGTCCAGCTGATGCTGTCCGCGCCGTGCTGGGCCGTCGGCCGCATGTACTGGACCAGTGCCTTCAGCCACTTCTGGTCGACGGCGGCCTGCAGGGTCGTGCCGAACTCGCCGACCCACACCGGCGCGACGTTCTGCTGGAACAGGTAGCCCCAGTTGCGGTCCCAGACGCCCGGCATGTTGGCCGGGAAGGACGGGTCGTCGAACCAGCTCTGCTGCGCCACGCTGGTGGCGTAGTCGTGCACCGAGTAGACCAGGCGGTTCGGGACGTCCAGCCGGACGGGGTACTGCGCGGCGCCCTGCAGGTTGCCGCCCCACCAGTACGAACTGCCGTTGAAGGTCTGGTTCCCCTCGACGAAGACCAGCAGCTGCGGATTGGCGGCGAGCACCGCGTTGCCGGCCCGCTCGGCCGCCAGGCGCCAGTCCAGGGCCGGGTCGCCGCAGCCCCAACAGGCCGGGTCGTGCGGCTCGTTGTGCAGGTCGATGCCGATCACGGTGGGCTTCCCCGCGTACCGGGTGGCCAGCGCGCTGAGGTGGGCGATCCAGGTGGACTCGGGGACCGCGGCGGTGTACCAGAGGGCCGACTGCCCGTTGGCGTCCGGACGGTGACGGTCCAGGATCACCTTCAGGCCGGCCGCTCCGGCCTGGTCGACGATCTTGTCCATCACCTGGAGCGAGTTCAGCCCTTGAAGATCGGCGTTGAGACCGCCCGAGGTGTTGAGGCCGGCCGGCGAGGTGCCCTTGAAGAGGTCGTCGCTGTAGGGGAGCCGGATGGCGTTGTAGCCGAGGGACTTGATCTGGTCGATCATGCTCTTGTAGTCCCGGGTCCAGAGCCCGTGCGGGACGTAGTTGGCGGTCTCGAAGCCGAACCAGTTGACGCCCGCGATCCGGACCGGGCGGTTGGCCTCGTCGAGCAACTGGCGGCCGTTGGTGTGCCAGTAGCCGGACCCGACCGCGCTGCTCACGGCGGGTGCGGACACCGGCGCGGCGGCTTGGGCGGTTCCGGTGGCCCGGGCCGTGGCGGTGGTGGGGGCGATCGCGGCGGGGGCGATCACGGTGGTCGTGGCGAGGGCGAGGCCCAACAGGGCGTCGCGCAGGCGGCGTACGGGGTGGGGCACGTCGCTGGTCCTCTCTGGGACGGGCCCGGCGGAATCAGGAGTGGGAGCGCTCCCACTCAGGTGGGGATGATCCTGCCGAGGTGGGGGATGGAGCCGGGGGTGGGCATGCCGATGCGGCGGGGTCCAGTGAATCCATGGAGCCTCGAAGCGTCAAGAGGCCGTTCGGTATTCGCTAGTTGAACCCCGCCGCGTCGGCCGAGGCGGTCGGCCCGTCAGCGCCGTGGGCCGGCCACCGCGTACAGCAGGGTGCCGACACCTGCCAGGACCCAGGCCGTCCAGGCGGAGGCGGCGGGTGCCGGGTCGAGCACCGTCCAGTTCAGGATCTCGCCCGCCCGCCCGGGCACGGTCGGCGCGCAGAGGGTGACGGCCAGCCAGGCGGTGGGCAGGGTCCAGGCGTAGGCCGCGCCGCCGAGGACCGCCCCGAGGGCGGCGAGGCCGGTCAGGCCCGCGCTGTCGCGGACCAGCAGGGAGGTCGGGGCGAGGTCGGCGCCCGCCGCGCGGGCGGCCAGCAGGGCGGCGGCGGTCGCGGCGCCGAGCAGCAGGACATGGGCCGCCCGGCGCGGGGCCCAGCGGATGGCGGCGGTACGGTCCAAGTCGCTGTCCTGGCCCGCCAGTCCGATGCTGCCGGCCGCCACGGCGGCCGTGATCACCAGGGCGGCGAGCGGCGGGTTGGACGATCCGTCGCCTCCGCGCGCGAGGGCCGCCACGGCCGTCCCGAGGACGAGGACCGCCGCCGCCGACAGCGGCACCTGGCGTGAACGGGCGTAGAGCGTCGTCCAGTTCATCGGGCGACCTCCCGGGCGGACGACGGCACGCGGCGTGAACGGGAGGACGGCGTACGGCGGTTCACCGTTGGACCTCCCCGGTCAGCAGCGGCAGCTGCGCGCCGCGGTCGCAGGAGAGGGCGCTCGCCCGGACCTCCGCGACCAGGGTCCGCTGCTCCTGCGGACCCAGTGCCGTCAGCTTCGCCCGCGCCGTCTCGGCCTGGGCCCAGAGCCGGCGCGCGTACTCGTCGGTGCCGGGCTGCTCCAGCGGGACGAGGCGTGCGTCCCCGAGCGCCCAGGAGGCGAGGACGCTCTGCACGGCCACGCCCTCCTCCCCGCCGCCCTCGCGGTCGTTGTGGCCGTGGCAGTTCGGCGCCAGGCCCTGGCCGACCAGGGCCCGGGTCAGGGCCGGGCCGGTGGCGTCGGTGAAGACGCGTTCGTCGAAGTCGACCAGCACCGCACCGTCCGTGAGGAGGCGGTCCTCGCCGAGCCCGCGCAGCCGCGTGTCCTCCGTGATCGCTCCGGGGGCCTTCTCCCCCAGCGTGCGGCGCAGCACCTCCAGCGCCTCCTGTCCGCGCCCGGCCAGCTCGGGCAGCCGTGCGGCGTTGGCCCTGGTGACACAGACCGGGCCGTCGCAGACCGGGGCGGCGGCCGCCCGGTCGACCACGTAGGTGTCACGTGCTTCGGCCGGGAGCACGGCGAGCGCCAGCGCGGCACCGGCCAACACCGGTACCAGGGCGAGCAGTCGGGCCCGGCCGGTGGTCGCGGCCAGCAGGGCGAAGCCGGTGGCGAGCAGGCCGAGCAGCCAGAGGGTCTGACCGAGGTGGACCGGGCCGGAGAGGGTGAGCAGCATCTCCCTGGGCTCCACCACCGTCGGGGAGAGCAGCGAGAGGCGGTTCGGCGCGAGGCCCGCCGGGAGCGCTTGGTCGCCGTTCTGTCGCAGCAGGCTGACGGCCAGCAGGGCGAGCACCGTCAGGGCGGGCGGGGTGAGCACCGACGGGAGCGCCCGTGCGACGCCCATCCCGAACACCGCACCGGCTGCCAGGGCCAGCGCCGCCACCAGCGAGAGCGGCACCCACCCGAGGGTCGGGTACTCGCTCGCACCGGCCGCCACCCGGACGGCGCCGACCAGGACCAGCAGCCCGAAACCGACGACGAGGGCGAGGGCCGCTGCCCCGGCCGGAACGGCCGCTCGCTGCCAGGGAGTTCGCGGCGTCGTGGCCAGCAGTTCGGTCATCCGGGAGCGCGCGTCGAGCAGGCCGTGGAGCGCGCCGAGGCCCACCACCAGCGGCCACCAGAAGCCCAGCAGGTACCTGGTCCACATCGCCATCGAGGTCCACTGCGCCGTCCATCCGGCCGTGCCCCGCCACCACACCCCGTCGATCAGGAAGAGGACGGCCAGGCTTCCGGCCAGGACCAGCAGACCGGCCCAGGGGGCGGCCGAGCGCCGCAGTTCGGTGCGCAGCATCCGTGTCATCCCGGTCACCAAGTGCCCCCGATCTGACCGGAGTTGCTCAGCATCGCCGAGTATCCGCGCTCCAACGGGCTGTCGCCCGGATGCTCCGGCCCACCGGCCGCCGCCAGCTGCTCCGGCGTCCCCTGGAACACCAGCCGGCCGGCCGCGAACAGCACCACGTCCGTGCAGGCCGCCGCGACGTCCTCCACCAGGTGGGTGGAGACCACCACACAGGACTCCCGCCCCAACTCCTGGAGCAGCTCGCGGAATCGCAGCCGCTGCGCCGGGTCCAGCCCGGCCGTCGGCTCGTCCAGCAGCAACACGTCCGGGTCGTTGACGATCGCCTGGGCGATGCCGGCCCGGCGCACCATGCCGCCGGAGAGGGTCTTCATCCGGTGGTCGGCGCGGTCCGCCAGGCCCACCCGTTCCACCGCCCGCTGGGCGGCGCCTGAGATCTCGGCTGCCGGCACCTCCTTCAACCAGGCCATGTACTCGACGAACTCACGCACCGTGAAGCGCTTGTAGTAGCCGAACTCCTGCGGGAGGTAGCCGATCCGGCGGCGCAGCGACCGGTGGTCCGTGCGCCCGCCGACGGGGCTGCCGAGCAGTTCCAGTTCGCCCCCGGCGGGGCGCAGCGCGGTGGCGAGGGCGCGGATCAGGGTGGTCTTGCCGGCGCCGTTGGGGCCGAGCAGGCCGTGGGCGCCGGTGCCGAGGGAGAGGTCGAGGCCGTCGACGGCCATCTTGGTGCGCCCGGCCCGCACCTTGAGGCCGGTGGCCCGGATCTCCCAGGCGTAGGTCCTGGGCGCGATGTCGGCCGCGCTGGTGGCGGGTGTCATGTGCTGGGGGCCTTTCGGGGTCGGGTAGGAGTGGTCGTCACCGTGGGTCGGGTTCGAGCGGGTCGGGTTCGAGCGGGTCGGGTTCGAGCGGGTCGGGTTCGAGCGGGTCGGGTTCGAGCGGGTCGGGTTCGAGCGGGTCTTCACCGTGTCGAGTACGCGTTCCTGCGCAGTGCCACGGCGACGGCGCCGATGGCCAGCAGTGCGGCCCAGAGCGGGAGTTGGTCAGGGGCGGGCACCAGGGGGGCGCGACCGGCGACCACGGCGGGGGTCAGGACGGCGACCGCCCAGCCGCCCGTGAGCGCGGCGGCGGCGCGGGTGACGCCGACGAAGCTGCCCAGGGCCAGGGCGGTGGAGGTGAAGGCCAGTGAGGGAAGCAGCCACTGAGCGGCCGTCATGGCGCCGGTCAGCCACCCCTCCAGCAGGAGCAGCGGCAGCACGAGGGCCAGCACCGCGGTGGTGCGGCGCAGCAGCAGGGGCAGGCCGGCCCGGGCGGTGGTGGCGGTGAGCTCGTGCGCAGGGTCGAGGGCGCTCGACCAGGAGGCGGCGACCGCGCCGAGCGGCAGCACGGGCGCGAGCAGCAGCAGGGGCGACACCCCGCCGAACGGACCCGGTAGCCCGGCCCGGTCCAGCAACAGCGCCGGCGCGGTGACGGCGAAGGTCATCGCCAGCCAAGGGCCCATCACCGGCGTCAGCCAGGCGGAGAACCACGGCGGGCGGCACCGCTGCGGCGTCGGCGCGGTCACCAACTGCGCCTCCAGGCCGACCCGTACGGTCTCCAGCAGCACGCTGAGGTCCGGCGCCCCGGTGGCCACGGACGCCGCCAACAGCCCCCGGCAGGGTGCGCAGCCCTCCAGGTGCGCCTCCAGCGCCCAGACCGTGTCGGCGGGCAGTTCCACGGCGCCGCCCGCGTAGTCGTCGATCAGCTGCCTCGACGCGTGCTCCAGGTCCGCGCCCTTGCGATCCGCCCTCACGTCAGTGCCTTCCGCATCGCGATCCGGGCCCGGCGCGCACGGGTCTTGACCGTGCCTTCGGGCAGTCTGAGCAGCACCGCGGTCTCCCGGACCGTCAGCCCGTCGAGCACCGTGGCCTGCAGCACCTCGCGCAGCTCGGGTGCCAGGCGCCGCAGGGCGTCACCGACGTCGCCGCCGACCGTCCCGGCCAGCGCCTCCTCCTCGGCGCCGGGCGCCACCGCCCGTTCGACGGCCGCCGCCGGCGGTTCCGCGTGGTGCGCACGGCGGCGGAAGGCGTCGACCAGCCGCCGTGCGGCGATGGTCCACAGCCAGCCCACCGCCGAGCCGCCGACCACGCTCCCGGCGAAGGCCCCGGCCGCGCGCCACACCGCGAGGTAGGTCTCCTGCATCACCTCGGCGACGATCTGCTCGTCGGCGCAGCGCCGCCGCAGCCGGACCGCCAGCCACGGCGCCGTCCGCCGGTACAGCTCGTCGAAGGCCGCCCGCTCACCGCGCGCGACCAGCCGGACGAGCTGTTCCTCGTCGAGTGTCTCCAGCGCCCCTGGCGCCCTCCTGCGTGTTCTCACACCTGCCAGACGGCGCAGACCGCCCGCAGGTTCTCGGAATCAGGTGACCTGCCTCACACTCTGCTGACGGAACGCCAGGTCAGGCCCCCTCGCCCGCCCCGGCCCGTCGCGTCCTGCGCGCCGCCTCCCGGATCGCCTCCGCGTACGGGGTGTCGTGGGCACGCGTCTCGGCGGGGAGGTCGTGGAACGGCACCAGGGCGCGGTGGCCGCCGTCGACCGATCGCATCCAGGCGGACCAGGCGTCGTGCACGTCCTCGTCGGTGACCTGCTCCCCCTTGGCGCGCAGCAGGACCGCGTAGATGCGGAAGAGGCCGTCGGAGTCGGGCGGCGGCACCGCGGACGGCGGCAGGCAGGACCGGATGAGGTCGGCGAGGCGGTCGATGTAGGTCACCTGAGCAGCGTTCCCACGAGCAGGAGGGGATAGACCCCGGCGAACACCAGGGGCACGAGGCGTTCGGAGAGCCCGAGTTCGGCGTACCGGCCGCGTCGCCCGTTCGGCGACGGGGCCGCCTTGAGGTGGTCCCACTCCTCGGTGAAGATCTGCGCGGGGAGGCGCTGCTCCAGCGCGTTGATGACCCGGAACTTCGCGGCGTTGAGGTCCCGGTAGGTGCGCAGCTGGAGCCACCAGGCCGCCGAGAGCGTCATGCCGGCGACGGTGACGGCGGCCACGACCCACCAGGCCGAGTCCTCCAGCCGGGGGATGCCGAGGCCGAGGACGGTGACCAGGGCGGTCTGGACCGAGAGGAAGAAGGCGTTGGCGCTGCCCCGGCGGGCCGAGACCCGGTCGGCCATCTCCACCGCGAGGCCGTAGAGCGCGAGCAGGTCGGACGAATCGGCCGGCCCGGGGCCGGGCCTGGGCGAGGGAAGGGGGACGGTGGTCACCGGACGCTCCCGGTGAGCTCCTGGGCGCTGTCCTGCCACGCGGTGATCCGCCTGATCAGGACGACGGCCAGCACACCGGCCGCCAGACTCAGCAGCGCCAGCACCGTGCTCACCTGTGCGGAGGAGAGCACCTCGGCCTCGCTCGTCCACTCCTCGGCCATGCCTCGCTGGATCGGGGTGAGGAAACCGAGGATCACGAAGAACGCCCACCAGGCCTTCACCGGACCGTCGGAGGCCGACCGCCCGGGCGAACTGGCGCGCCACACGTCCGAGACGAGCTGGTAGGGATACCAGAGGTTGACCAGCACCGTGCTCCACGACCACACGATCCAGAGCCGGGAGCGGCGGTGCGCGTCCCGGCCGCTGATCGCCTCCGCGTTCGCCCGAGCCCGCCACAGCCAGACGATGAACGCCAGGCCGGCCGCGAACCCGGGAACCAGCAGGTACGCCAACTCCGTGGAGACCGTCGTGAGGAAGCTGGAGTCCAACGCCAGCGCGTCCGCCTCGGTGGCCGTCCCGGCGAGGGCGTCGCGGACGAGCGCGTAGTACCGCCACGCCGTCACCGCGACCACCAGCTCGCGGACCACGAGCAACCCGATCAGCAGCGAGGCGGCGACGGCCCGGCCCGCCAGCGGCCTGTGCGGCGCGGGGCCGGCACTGCCGAGGTCGGTCCGGACCTTCTGCCCTGAATCCCCCATGGTTCCCCTCCGAATGAGTCCAGATCACCGGCTCCGCCCCTGACGGTGCGGCCCCGGTGTGAAGTTCGGTCGAGCGCTAACGGACACCGAGCAGGTCGAGCACCCGAAAGGGCAGGGCCAGCGCGGCGAGCACCAGCACGCCCCTCCACCACACGACGAACATCGTGCTGTCGCTCCGCCACACGACCAGCCGGCCCCGGACCCCGACGGAGGCCAGCGCGGCCTTCATCGCGCGGCCCGTGAGCCGCGCGGGTGAGGGTTCCCAGACCAGCGGTGCGGCGGCCTTGAGGGCTCGGCGGAGGAAGCCGGGACGCGGGAGGGTGCCGGGTGCGGGCTCCACCGCCCGCACCTGTGGCACCCACTCCGGGTCGAACGCGACCGCCGCCGACACCCAGGTGGTGTCCGACGCCACCTCGGCGAGCCGCATCGGCACCGGCATCAGGCCGTCCAGGCTCCGCTCCGCGTCCGCGGTCCGCCCCGGCGTCAACAGGACGATCCGGTGCGGTGGTTGAGTGGCGAACGCCCGCTCGATCTCCCAGCGCAGCCCCTCCCCCGCTCCCACCCGCAGCACGATGAGCCGGGACAGGTCCATCAGCCTGAGGACCGTCGGCTTCCAGTCGTCCAACGGCAGGTAGAACCGTGCGGCCCCCAGGTGCGGCAACGGCTCCCCGGGCCGGCCCACCGCGATCACCGGTCCGAAAGCCTTCAAGGAGGCGGCGAGTTGCTCCTCCCGCGAGTGGATGGTGAATCCCATCGCGTCGTCGACGGCCATCGCGCTCCGGTCGTCGGCGAAGCTGCGCAGGTACAGCACCGGCTTACGGCCGTCCGCCCGCAGGGCGCGGGCCGCGCCCCGCGCCGAACGGGGACGGGAGTACCTGAGGATCAGCAGACCTGCTCCGACGGCGACCAGCCCGATCGGCAGCAGAAGGAGCTGAACCCCCAACGAGTGCTCCTCTCCGCGCTGTTGCGCGTTGGCGACCGACCCGGCCCCGGCGAGGAACAGGGCGTATCCGGTCCAGGTCACGGACAGGAACACCGGCCTGCGCCACCGCGGCTGACGCGCGGCGAACCGGTTCACCACGCGCACCAGTTCCTCGCCGGCCGTGATGCGCCGACGCCGGAGCCGCACCATCGGTGCGACCAGGGCTCCCGCGACCACGGCCGACCACAGCGCGGCCTGCTCGAAGGAGTCGAGGTGGCGCTCGAGCGCCGCCCCGTCCCGGGCGACGTCCGCGCCGAGCGGAACCACCCGCTCGCGAGCGGCGGACAGCTCGCCCGCCGCCAGCAGCTCGGCGGTGGCGCGCACCGTCTCCCGACTCCGGCCCGCAGGGGCGTGCGCCTCGAACCAGTCCCTCAAGGCGGTGACCTCGGCCCGCGCCGACGCGTCCGCGTACCGGTCCGTGACGAGGGTGAGAGCGGCGGCGCGCCCGGGGCCGTCGCGGAAACGATCGCGGGCCTGTACGTCCTGGCACACCGTGATCGCGAAGTGCAGCGAGAGGTAGGCGGCGACGACGGCCACCGCGGTGACCCATCGGGCCAGCAGCCTCAGTCCAGGTGACATCCCATCACGCCCCCCGCGCCGGAACATCGATACCCATACGAATTGACCGCATACCACCGGCCTCAAACGCGGACGAGGGCTCGGCGGCAGCCGTTGGCAGAAGCGGCACGAGGTCGTTCCGGTACGCACGCACCAGGATTCACACAGGTCCGTCGCGCACCCGCCCTGCGTACCCTCCTTCGAGTGGTCCCATCGACGGCCCCGGCGTTGCGCTCCGGCCGTCCGCCGGGCGCAACCTACGCTCCGCAGATGGACGACGCATGGACCGCAGAGCAAGCAGGGTGGTACCGGATCGGGCCCGGGGGCCAGGAGTTCCTCGGTCTCGAACGACCGGACGCCGCACCGCACTTGGAGGGTGAGGGCCTGGTCCTGGAGCTGAACCCCGGGGACACGGCCAGCTGGCACCCGGGTGCCCTCGGGGCGGCACGGGCGGATGACGCGCCGGCGCGCACGATCCCCTGGGACCACTCCTACGACAACGACTGACCGACCGTCCGGACGCCGCCGCACGCCCGAGGGCGGCGGGGCTCCGCGCGTCCGCCCGGCCGGCCCGGTCCACACCCTCCCAAGGGCCGGCGGACTCCTGCGGAGCGGCGGTCGGCCGTCGGCAACACGCGGCAGCGGGCGGCGGGCGGCGGGCCGTCAGCGACCCGGGGCGGTGGTCGGCAGGGCGTCCAGGACGCGGAAGATGATGCCGGTCTTGAGCAGGCGGTCGATCAGGGGGCGGCCCATGGCGACAGCCGTTGTCAACTGACCCGACAGCGCCGGGAGTTCGTCGTAGGCGAGGCAGAGGGCGGATTCGGCGAGCATCTTGGCCGTCTCCTGGTAGCCGGGGTCGCCGCCGGAGACCTCGGTCAGGACGGCGCGGCCGTCGTCCGCCCGGGCGGCGAAACGGACGGTGAACCAGTTCCGGGCCCGCTGCTCGGCGCTCGGGCCCTCGCCGGGCTTGCGCAGGTTCCCCAGCAGGCGGCGCAGGGGCGGTAGTTGGGCGGCGAGGGCGAGGCCCGCCACCGTCGCGATGCCGCCGAGGGCGACCGGCAGGTGCTTGACGGCGGCGTAGTGGGTGTAGCCGAACTCCTCGCCGTACTCCTCCAGGCCCGCCGCCGACCGGGCGACCACCTGGGGGTCGATCGCGGGCATCGGGACCACCCATGCCCGGGCCGGCACCGAGCGCCGCACTCCGCCCATCGGGGTGTGGATCCGGCGCCCCTTCGGCCACGGCTCCGCCGCGCGGCGCTCCTTCGCCGCCCCGGCCATCGCGCGGGGCCGGGAGAAGGCGAGCAGCGCCGAGGCGAAGGTGCCGCCGGAGACGGTACCGCCGACCCGGACGAAGCCCTCCACCGTCAGCTGCTTCAACGGGCCGCCGCGGCGCAGCAGTTCCTCCACCGTGAAGAGGACGCCGAGGTCGTGCGGGACGGAGTCGAATCCGCAGGCGTGCACGATGCGGGCGCCGCTGGCCACCGCCCGTTCGTGGTGGCGCAGGTACATCCGGTCGACGAACTCGGGTTCGCCGGTGAGGTCCACGTAGTCGGTGCCGCTCTCCGCGCAGGCGGCCACCAAGGGCTCGCCGTGGCGCAGGTACGGGCCGACCGTGGAGATCACCACCCGGGCGGAGGCCGCGACCTTGCGCAGCGCCTCGCGGTCCGCCGCGTCGGCCACCAGCAGGGGGAGGTCCGCGCAGCGCGGGTCGATCTCGGCCAGCCGGGAGCGGACGGCGGCGAGCCGGCCCCGGTCGCGCCCGGCGAGCGCCCAACGGCAGCCCTCGGGGGCGGCGGCGGCCAGGTACTCGGCGGTGAGACCGCCGGTGAACCCGGTGGCGCCGAACAGGACGAGGTCGTACGGGCGCGGCTCTGCCATCAACTGTCCCTGCCTACCTACTCGCGGGTAATCGACTGCGCCACGCTAGGAGCCCGCCGGGGCGCTGTCAACGACCCCGCCCGCACGGTGGTCCGACCGGGGAGGACCGGAGCCATCGGCGGAGGACCGGAACCGCCTGCTGCCCCGCTCAGCGGAGCAGCCGACGGATGCATCCGTCCCAGTCGACCAGTTCGCCCTCCGCTCCCGGCGGCACCAGCCGGTGGGTGCGGGCGAGGAAGGCGGCCAGGTCCCGGGTCGGGGCCCGGAGCGCGGCGATGCCGTCGCCGGTCGGGCCGCAGAGGGCGAGCAGAGTGGTGCGGCCGTCCACCGGCCGGATGTGCACGTCGCCGTCGCCGCTCGGGCCCACCAGGCCCTCCGCCAACAGGTCGCGGCCGAAGGCCCAGAAGACCGGGACCGGTTCCTTGGGGAAGTAGCAGCGGACCGCCCACGGGTCGCCCGTGCTGTAGTACAGCTCCACCGGCACGTCCGCGCGCGGCCCGACGTGGTGGCGCATCGCCGTCCGCGCCGTGATCAAGTCCGCCATCCGCCGCTCTCCCCTCGTCCCCGGCCCACAGCCCACAGCCCGCAACCCGCAACCGACTGCCGACTGCCGACTGCCGACTGCCGACTGCCGACTGCCGGGAGGCGCCTGCCCCGTAATCGGCGGAGCATGCATCCGGCGGCGGACCACCGGATGCCGTCGGCCCGCTGACGCCGCGTCGGCGAACGGTCCACCCTCACGACCGGCCGCGGTGGCGGCCTGTCAGGACCAGTGCCGGATCACCGCCGCGGTCACCCTCGGGTGCGCCAGGCCCGCCGGGGAACCGCTCAGGCTGACCGCGTTCCAGACGCTGACGGCGACCCGGTCGTCGGCGGCCGCGGCCCGCATCGTCGCCCCGAAGGCCCTCCCCAGCAGCCGCGCCAGCGCGGGGTGGGTCCCCGGGACCTGCGGCATGGCCCGGTCGGCCATCGTCGAGAAGAGCCAGGGCAGCCGCACCGCCCGCGCGGCCTCCCGGTAGAAGCGCCGCGGCAGGCCCTCCGGCCCGTCGGCCAGACACCGTGCCAGGGCCCGCGCCTCCAGTGCGGCCACCGTCATGCCCGCGCCGTAGATCGGGTTCAGGCTGCACACCGCGTCCCCGACGGAGACCAGGCCCTCGGGCACCCGGCGCAGCCGGTGGTACTCCCGGCGCACGCAGTCCGGGTACTTGAAGGCGGAGATCCCGGTGAGCGGCTCGGCCACCGCGAGCGCCTTCCTGGTGGCGGCGGGGAGCATCGCCCCGGCGAAGGCCAGGAACTCCTCCGGTGTCTGCGGCGGGTGGTTCTCCCGGCCGAACCCGTAGAGGGAGAGCACCCAGGCGTCGTTCTCCTGCTGGGTGAGGACCAGGCCGCGCGGGCGCGCCGGTGTCGCCCCGACCAGCACGCCCTTCGCCGCGCCCAGCACGCCCGGGGGCACCTGGAAGCGGCGGCTGGCGTAGCCGACGTCGACGCGCAGCCGCCTCTCGGCGGGGGCCGGGTAGCCGAGCGAGCGGAGCCAGGCCGCGCCCCGCCCGGCCCGGCCCATCGCGTCCAGCACGAGGTCGGCCGCGAGGTCCTCGGAGGAGCCGGCCACCCCGGCCCGGGACAGCCGCACGCCGCTCACCCGTACGCCGCTCGATCCGGCACCGCCCGCCCGGGCAGGGCCCGCCGCGATCGGCGCGGTGGCCTCGAACCCTTGCCGCAGGCTGACGTTGGGCAGCGCGGCGACCCGCTCGCGCAGCCGGCCCTCCAGGAACGGCCGACTCGTCTGGAGCACCCGGCCGATGGGCACCTGCCGCAGGCGCGAGCCGAAGAAGACGATGTCGAGCTCGTCCAGCGCACCGGCGAACGTGCCGCCCGCGCGGACCAGTTCGGCGACGAGTCCGGGGAAGAAGCCGTCCAGCACCTCCGCGCCGGCGGCCGTCAGCGAGTGCACGTGTGCTCCCTGCGGGACGCCGCGCCGGACGGCGGGGGCGCTCTCGAAGGCGTCCCGCTCGACGAGGGTGACGCGGTCGAAGTGCCCGGAGAGGGCTCGGGCCGAGCACAGCCCCGCGATGCCCGCTCCGAGCACCACCGCGTGCCCGGATCCGGACCGGCCGCCACTTCGCGCTGGATTCACCATCGCCTCCGATCGCCCGCCGCCTTCGGGAAGTCGGGCCGACCGTACCGCCGGGCCGGGCGGCGGAACAGCGTCGGCGTCGGGCCGCCCGAGGCACTCGACGCACGGGGCGCGAACCCGCCCGCGCCTCGCGCCGCCGACGCCCCTCGGAGAACGCCCGCCCGCGAACCGTCACCGGAGCCGCCGGCAAACCCTCCAGCGGACCCTCGACGGACTCTCAGCGGACCTTCAACGGACCGGCGAAGGACTTCCGCAGCGCCGACGGCGCGACCACGGGCAGGAGCGCGGCCAGCAGCTTCCCCTTCAGGGTGTCCGGTGTCCGGGTCAGCCGGACGTCGACCCGGGTGCCGGCGCCCTCCGGCGTCATCCGGAAGTGCCAACCCCCGCCCGGGCCGAAGAGCTTGGAGTCGAGGGTGGTGACGGTGACCTCGTCCCCGCCGGGCTGCCAGTCGTAGCGGGCCCGCTCCCAGGCGGCGGCGGTGCCCTCGGTGACCTCGGCCCAGCCCTCGCCCAGGCCGTGCACCGCGAAGTGCGCCGCGTCGATGGAGGGCCAGGCCTGCGCCCGCGCCGGCCCGAAATCGGTGAGCACGTCCAGGACTTCGGCCGGGCCGAGCGAGGAGAGGAGGTGGAAGCTGACGACGGTCACGGGGTCCTCCGGTGAAGGGGTGCACCGGACGGTCTGCCCGGCTGCGGCTCCACCCTGTCCGGACCGCCGTCGGCGCCGCATCGGTCAGTTGACGTCGGCCCTCGCCGGTGACCGAGGTCATGACGGTGTCGAGGGTCCGACCGTCAACTGACGGATCTGCGGCCGGTGGTGGTCGGGCGAGGGTGTGGTCATCAGAAGCCCCGGTCACCCCGGGTGCCCCAGAGAGGAACAGTCCCATGGCAGCAGAGAAGAGGGCCAAGGCCGTGCTGGTGGCCGCCGCGAGTGCGGCCCTGGCCACGGCCGTGGTCGGCGGCACCGCCACCGCCAGCGCCAGTGCCCCCGCACCCGAAACCGCCCTGGCCACGGCCACGGCCGGCGCCAAGCCCACCATCGTGCTGGTGCACGGGGCGTTCGCCGACGCGTCCAGCTGGTCCGGCGTCATCAAGCGCCTCCAGGCGGACGGTTACCCGGTGGTGGCGCCCGCCGTGCCGCTGCGCGGGCCGGCCTCGGACGCGGCCGCGCTCCGCGGGGTCATCCGGCACATCCCCGGCCCCAAGGTCCTGGTGGGCCACTCCTACGGCGGCTCGGTGATCAGCGCGGCCGGCGCGGGGGACCCCGACGTCAAGGCGCTGGTGTACGTGGCCGCGTTCCTGCCGGAGGCCGGGGAGACGGCGCTCGGGCTCTCCGGGAAGTACCCGGGCTCCACGCTCGGGCCGACCCTGGACCCGGTCACCTACACGCTCCCGGACGGCTCCACCACCACCGACCTCTCCATCCGCCCCGATGCCTTCCACCACCAGTTCGCGGCCGACGTCCCGGCCGGCCAGGCCGCGTTGATGGCCGCGACCCAGCGGCCGATCGCCGAGGCGGCCCTGAAGGAGCCGGCCACCGTGGCCGCCTGGAAGGAGAAGCCGAGCTGGGACGTGGTCACCACCGAGGACCTGAACATCCCGCGCGCCGCCCAGCTGTTCATGGCGGGCCGGGCCCACGCCCGGGTCACCGAGGTGGCCGCCTCGCACTCCGTCGCCGTCTCCCACCCGGGCACCGTGGCGCGGGTGGTCGCCGAGGCCGCCCGTACCACCCGCTCCGCCAACTGACCGGCCGGAGCAGGAGGATGAACGAGAACGACGACCTCTCCCCCGGCCCGCACCTGCTCCGGGTGGACGGCCTGGAGCAGCGCTACCACGTGTACGGCTCCGGACCGGTCTGCCTGGCCGTGCCCGGCGGGCCGGGTGTCGACTGGGAGTACCTCCGGGCACCCGCCCTGGAGGAGTTCCTGACCGTGGTCTACGTGGAGCCGCTGGGCACCGGCGGCTCGCAGCGCCTGCCCACCCACCCCGACGGCTACACCCGGGCCCGGATCACCCGCAGCCTGGCCGCCCTGCTCGACCGCCTGTCGCTGGAGCGGGTGTTCCTGCTCGGCCACTCCCACGGCGGCTTCGTGGCCCAGCACTTCGCCCTGCACCACCCCGGGCGGCTGCACGGGCTGGTGCTCTACGAGAGCGCACCGGTGACCGGCCCGGAGCACCAGGCCGAGGCCGCCACCCGGGTGGGCGAGTTCGTCGCGCGGAACGCGGCGCACCCTGAGCTCCCGGCGGCGCTGGCCGGTCTGCACGCGGCCGGCACCGTCACCGACGACGAGGAGATCACCTCGGCGCTGCGCGCGCTCATGCCCGTCTACTTCGCCCATTTCTGGTCCCGGGAAAGCGAGTTCGGGCCGCTGCGCGAGCGGGTTCGGTGCACCTACATCTCGCCGCTCGACGAGCACGGCGTCCCCGACCGGATCGACGACCGTGAGGCGCTCGCCTTCCTCACCGTGCCGGCCCTGGTCGTGGTCGGCCGCTACGACGTGGTCTGCGGGCCGCGGTGGGCGCGCGAGCTGCACGCCCTGATCCCGGGGTCCCGGCTGGCGGTCCTGGCGGAGAGCGGCCACTTCGGCCACTTGGAGGAGCCCACCGTGTTCGCCGACGCGGTGCGCGCGTTCGTCCGTTCGGTGCCCGTGCGGGTGCCGGACGGATCCATCGAAGGGAACGGACGATGACCGGAACCTGGCTCATCACGGGAGCCTCCAGGGGCTTCGGACGGAGCCTCACCGAGGCGGTGCTCACGGCCGGCGGACAGGTGGTCGCCACCGCCCGGCGCCCGGAGCGGCTGGCCGACCTGGCGGACCGTCACGGCGGGCGGCTCAGGGCCGTGGCCCTGGACGTCACGGACCCGGCCGCCGCCCGCGAGGCGGTCCGGACCGGCGTCGAGGCCTTCGGGGTGCTGGACGTGGTGGTGAACAACGCCGGGTACGCCAACAGCGCCCCCATCGAGGAGATGACGGACCAGGACTTCCGGGCCCAGGTCGAGGCGAACTTCTTCGGCGTGGTGAACGTGACCCGGGCCGCGCTGCCCGTGCTGCGCGCCCAACGCGCGGGCACCTTCGTGCAGTTCTCCTCCGTCGGCGGCCGGGTCGGCGGCACACCCGGCATGGGGGCCTACCAGAGCGCCAAGTTCGCCGTCGAGGGCTTCTCGGAGGTGCTGGCCGCCGAGGTCGCACCGTTCGGGCTCGCCGTGGTCATCGTCGAGCCCGGCGCGTTCCGCACCGACTGGCAGGGCTCCTCGATGGAGCTGCACGCCGTGGGCGAGGACTACCGGGAGACGGTCGGCGCGATGAACGCCTACCGGGCCGCCAACGACGGCACCCAGCCCGGTGATCCGGACCGGGCGGCCCGGGTGATCCTCGACGTGGTCGGACGCCCGGACCCGCCGCGCCGCCTGCTGCTCGGCGCCCAGGCCGTGACGGCCGCCCTGGCGGCGGGCCGGGCCCGCGAGGCCGAGACCGAGCACTGGGCCGAGATCAGCCGCTCGGCGGACTTCCCCGCCTGAGCACCGAACTGAGCACCGAACAACTCACCGACAGGAGAAGGAACATGACAGTCAGCTACACCGGAACGGTGACCGTGACGGGTGAGGGCCGCAACGGCGGTCAGGTCGCCTCCGACGACGGTCTTCTCACCACCGCGCTCGCCATACCCGCCGAGCTCGGCGGCGCCGGCGGCGCCACCAACCCCGAGCAGCTCTTCGCCGCCGGCTGGGGCGCGTGCTTCCTCGGCGCGGTGCGACGGGCCGCCGCCGGCCGCCAGGTCCGGCTCACCAGCACCCGCGTCACGGTGGAGGCGACGCTGACCCACGGGGCGGACGACGCCTTCGGCCTGAGCGCCGTGCTCAACCTCGAACTCGGCGGCGTGGAGCAGGAGATGGCCGAGGAGCTCGGCGCCGCCGCGCACCAGCTCTGCCCGTACTCGAAGGCCACCCGGGGCAACATCCCGGTCACCGTCAAGGCCGTCGCGGTCTGACCCCCCGCCCCTCCCGCTCCGGGCCGGTCCTCGACGGGCCGGCCCGGAGCCCCGCCCCGAAAGGCTCCTCATGATCACCAGGCGTACCTTCACCAAGGCCCTCGGCACCGGCGCGGCCGCCGCCTCGCTGACCGTCACCGGTCTTCCGGCCGCCCTCGCCTCGTCCCGCTCCTCCGCCACGCAGAACACCCCCGTCGTCCCGGTCATCACCCCGGGCGCCCACACCGCCTTTCAGGCTCTCCGGCAGGTCCGGGCCGGGCTGCTCGACGTCGGATACGCCGAACTCGGCCCCGCTGACGGGCCGGTGGTGATCTGTCTGCACGGCTGGCCCTACGACATCCACAGCTTCGTGGACGTCGCCCCGCTCCTCGCGGACCTCGGCTACCGGGTGATCGTCCCCTACCTCCGGGGCCACGGCACCACCCGTTTCCTCTCCCCGCGCACCTTCCGCAACGGCCAGCAGTCCGCCGTGGCCCTGGACGTGCTGGCCCTGATGGACGCGCTCGGGATCCACCGCGCAGTGCTGGCCGGCTTCGACTGGGGCTCGCGGACCGCCGACATCCTGGCGGCACTGTGGCCCGAGCGGGTCAAGGCCCTGGTCTCGGTGAGCGGCTACCTGATCACCGACCGGGCGGCGCAGCGGAGCCCGATCGCGGCGGCGGCCGAGCACACCTGGTGGTACCAGTACTACTTCGCCACCGAGCGCGGCGCGCGGGCGATGCAGGACGCGGACCGCCGCCGTGAGCTGACCCGCTTCGTCTGGCAACAGGTCTCCCCCACCTGGCAGTTCGACGAGGCCACCTTCGCCCGTACCGCCGCCGCCTTCGAGAACCCGGACTACGCCGCCGTGGTGGTCCACAACTACCGCTGGCGCCTGGGCATCGCCGAGGGCGAGCACCGCTACGACCAGTACGAGGCCCGGCTCGCCCGGCGTCCCGTCATCACCGTGCCCGCCGTCACGCTCGACGCCGGGCGCGACCCCTTCACCGCCCCGGGCGACGGCGCGTCCTACCGCTCCATGTTCACCGGCCCGTACGAGCACCGCGCCCTGCCGGCCATCGGTCACAACCTCCCCCAGGAGGCCCCGACCGCCTTCGCCCAGGCCGTGGTCGACGCCGACCACCTCTGACCCGCGCCCCGCACGACGAGGGGGACCGTCACCCGACGGTCCCCCTCGTCCGCGTCCGCTCCGTCACCTGGCACTGCCCAGGTTCCGGTCGCCCTCGGCCCCTTCGAGCAGCAGGGTGGTCTCCTCGATCCGGCGGAAGCGGCCGTCGGGGGCGAACTCGGCGAACAGGTAGACCTCCATCCGGACGGTGGAGCCGTCGGTCTTGACCACCTCCATGGTGTGGCGGTCGGCGTAGCGGTCGCCGCAGGAGAGCTCGTCGTGGACCTCGACCGAGCCGCCCGCCACCACCGTGCGCAGGTGGGCGATGTGGGCGAGGAACTCGGTGCGGTCGTCCCAGCGGCCGTCGGTGCGCTGGCGGTAGTCGGGGGCGAAGTGCCGGTCCGCGGCCTCCTCCAGGGCGAGGCCCGGGGTCAGCAGCAGGTCGGTCAGGGCAGTGCGGATGTCGGTGCGGGACATGGGAGTTCCTCCACGGCAGGGGCTGGCACACGAGAGTGGATGCGTGCTTCGAGCACGCATCTGACCCTAGCCGAAAAGCGTGCGCAGCGCACGCTATTCTTCGAGGGTGACCAACTCCACCGGCGAGGACATCGCCCACGCCCTCGGCCAGCTCCTCCGTCGCGGGACCCGCGCCCGCCTCTACGCCCACCTGACCGACGGCCTCGGGGCGGCGGTCGACGACCTCACCTACCCCGTCCTCAGCGGCCTGGCCCGCACCGGACCGTGCAGCGCCGCCGACCTCGGCCGCGAGGTGGAGCTCGACCGCACCACCGTCACCCGCCGCGCCGACCGCCTCGAACAGGCCGGACTGCTGCGCCGAGAACCCGATCCCGCGGACGGCCGGGCCACCCTCCTCGCCCTCACCCCCGCCGGCCGGGAGGTCATCGCGACCACCCGCCGCCGCCTGGCCGCCGCCATCGAGTCGGCCCTCGCCGACTGGCCGGAGGAGGAGGCCAGGACCTTCGCCCGCCTCCTCCACCGCTTCGTCGCCGAGGGCCCCTTCGCCGCGTAGGACACCGTCTCCCGAAACACCGTCGCCCGGGACAGCGCCACCCGAGGCACCGTCCCTGCCCGACCTCAGCCGGGCGTGATCCCACGCTCCGTCAGCCAGCCCAGCACGTGGTCGGCGACGGGGCGCCAGCCGCCGTCCACGGTGAGGGAGTGGCCACGGTCGGCCCACTGCTTCAGATCGGTCGGGGCGGTGGAGTCGCCGTACTGCTTGTAGACGGCGCGCGTGACGTGGTCGGGGACCAGGCGGTCCTCCTGCCCCGAGACCAGCAGCAACGGGCCGCGGGCCGGGTTGGCGGTGTCCACGGCAGTGCCGCGGTGCCGCAGCACGTCCTCGACCAGGCGCCGCGGCGCGGGCACTGCGTAGCGCTCGTGGAGGAGCTCGGCCTCCTCCCGGCCGACGGTGTTCGCGAGCAGCTCGTGGAAGCGCTCGACGGAGAGCTCGACGGAACTCCCCGTGCACTCGGGCGCGCACTCCCGCTCCAGCAGCTCCACCCCGTTGATCGGCGCCGGCGCGAGCGCCACCGCCGCGCGCCCGACACCGTCCCCGAGCAGGTGCTGCACGACCAGCCCGCCGACCGAGTGGCCGATCAGCACCGGCGGCACCTCGAAGGCGCGGGCGATCCCGGCGTAGTGCCCCGTCAGCTCGTCCAACCCCGGATCGGGCGGCGTCCCCGGCCAACCCGGGGCGTGCGCCGGGTAACCGTGGTTCGCGAAGTGCTCGACCCAGCACTCCCAGGAGCTCGCGCGCAGCCAGGCACCGGGGACGAACAGGACGGGAGTGCGGATCACAACGGACCCTCCGGAGGGGAGAAGAGGATGAGAACGGGGAGCCGTCCCAGCCTCCGGCATGTCACCCGCCTTCGGGATCAGTCGAATGACTGAATGATCGCCCACCGACGACGGACGGACGGCGGACGGACAGACGGCCGGACAGACGCACGGCCGGACGGACGGACGAACGCGTCCGGCCCGAACCCCGGGAGCGGGGTGCGGGGTGCGGGCCGGACGGTGCGTCAGGCGGCGCAGCGGAAGCTGGACGCCTGCGCCGGATCGCCGTGGCCGCGGTAGCGCGGCAGCTGCGGGTAGGGGCACAGCTCCCGGTTGACGGTCCGTCCGTCGGCGGTGGCCAGGGCCGCCGGCAGGGTCTTCGGGGCCTTGCCCTGCTCGACCCAGGCCGTCAGCGCGCCGAGGGCGTCGGTGCCCCCGACCGCGGTGTTCAGGGCGCAGTGCGCCGTGCCGGGCGCCAGGAAGACGCGGTAGAACTCGTCGGTCCGCTTCGCACCGCCCATCCGCCGCTCCACCGCCTCCCGGTAGCGGACCGTGCCGTCCGCCGGGATGAACTCGTCGGCCAGGCCGTGCCAGGTGAGCAGCTTGCCCCCGGCCCTGCGGAAGCCCGAGAGGTCCGGGTCGTCCGTCCCGATCACCCGGTCGTACTCGGCCTGCGAGCGGCGGAACAGGCGGGCGAGCTCGCCGGAGGTGACCGTCGAGAGGTCCGCCGTGGGCTGCTTGCGCACCCACGAGTTCACCCAGGCCGCCGGCACCGGGAACGGCGCGCCGACCCGTGCGCCCGTGGCCTCGTCCACCCGGGTGCCGGCCAGGCCGCCGCCCAGCTCGGCGCCGACCGGCACCCCGGGCCACAGCCGCTCGCCCGAGGCCGAGCGCGGCCCGTCCCAGATCCGGCGCACCACCTCCGCGTCGGCGGCGGTGACCGTCACCGCCTTGCCCTCGCACTCCACCACGGTGCCGACCAGCCGACGCGGGTCGTAGCCGCAGCGGCCCGGATCGGTCACCAACCCGTCCCGTACGCCGTCGAGTTGGTCACACTCCCGGACGGCGGCCGCGGTGAAGGCCTTGAACTCGCAGGCGCTCGGGTAGGTCTTCGCCTCGTTCATCACCACCTGCGGCCAGAGCGTGGCCACCTCGAACTCGTCCCAGTGGACGGCCGGAGCGTTGGCGAGGATGCCGTCGTAGTCCTCGGGGTACTTCTGGGCCTCCGCGTAGCCCTGCCGCCCGCCGGTGGAGCAGCCGTTGAAGTAGGCGTAGGAGGCGCCGCGGCCGTAGTGCCCGGCGATCACCGCCTTGGCCACCACGGCCGCCTCGTGCTCGGAGCGCGAGGCGAAGTTCTCCAGGAGCGGCCGGTTGACCGAACCCCCGGCCGTCAGGGCCCATCCGGCGTCGATGTAACTGGAGACGCCGGCATCGGTGGTCGCGGCGGCGTACCCGCTCTTCAGCGCGGCGGCCAGACCGCTGCCGTAGTCCCCGGCGGCGTACGCGCTGCCGCCGACCGTCTGGAGCCGGCCGTTCCAGTTCTGCTGCGGCAGCCAGACCCGGACGGTGGCGTGGTCGCCCTGGCCGGGGTGGGCGAGCACCACCGTGACGTCGCAGAACGCCGGGACGTCAGGGATCCGCTGGGACGGCAGCGGGAAGACGGCCGGCACCTCGAAGTCCCCGGCGGCACGGGCGACGGCGTCCGCCCGCTCGACCACCGTCCCGGGCGGGGCCTTCACCGCCGGTGCCGCACAGGCGGGCGGTGCCGCGGCGGCCCCGGGGGCGTACACCACGGCGGCCAGTGGCACGGCCGCCGCGAGGGCGGCGAGGAGTCGTCGGTTCACGTGAGGTTCCCGTCGTCAGGCGCCCCGGCGCAGGCTCCGGGGCTGATGGGGACGACGCTCCCGCGCACCGTCGCCGCTGAGGATCCGTCAAATGACGGCGGGCGACGGCTGCTTCGACACACCGAAGAAAACCGGTCGACGGACCTGCGGACCGTCCTGTTACGCTGGCGAACGAACGACCCATCGGCAACACGAGCAGAGGCAGACATGGCGGGTGACGACGACATCTCCGGGTGAGACCCGGTCCTGAGGCCGTCGACGGGTGGTGGACACCCGGCGGAGCGGCCCGGTTCGTCGTACCTCCTTCCCCCAGTCTCCCGTCCTCCCGGCGGAGTCCGCTCCGCCCTGCCCACTCCGGGGTCCTTCCATGTCCGATGCCTCCATCGTCTGCTCCCACCTGTCCTTCTCCTGGCCCGACGACACCCCCGTCCTCCAGGACCTCTCCTTCGCCCTCGGCACCGGCCGCACCGGCCTGGTCGCGCCCAACGGCTCCGGCAAGTCCACCCTGCTGCGCCTGCTGGCCGGCCGACTCACGCCCACGGCGGGGACGGTGACGGTCAACGGCACCGCCGGCTACCTCCCGCAGGACCTGCCGCTCTCGGCCGGCCTGACGGTGGCCGAGGTGCTCGGCGTCGCCGACGTGATCCGCGCCATCGACGCCGTCGAGTCCGGCGACGTCTCGGAGCAGCACTTCACCACCATCGGCGACGACTGGGACGTGGAGGAGCGCTGCACCGCCCAGCTCGAACGGCTCGGCCTCGACGGCATCGGCCTCGACCGGCGCCTGGAGACCCTCAGCGGCGGCCAGACCGTCCAACTCGGCCTCGCCGCCCAACTCCTGGCCCGGCCGGACGTGCTGCTGCTGGACGAGCCCACCAACAACCTCGACCTCGCCGCCCGTCACCGGCTCTACGACGCCCTGGACGGCTTCTCCGGCTGCCTGCTCCTGGTCAGCCACGACCGGGCACTGCTGGACCGGATGGAGCGGATCGCCGAACTCGGCGGCGACGAACTACGCCTGTACGGGGGCGACTTCACCGCCTACGAGCAGGCCGTCCACTCCGCGCAGGAGGTCGCGGAGCGGAACGTCCGCAACGCGGAGCAGGAACTCAAGCGCGAGAAGCGGGAGTTGCAGCAGGCCAGGGAGCGCGCCGACCGGCGGGCCAGCAACGCGGCGCGCAACCTGAAGAGCGCCGGGCTGCCCAAGATCTTCGCCGGGACCATGAAGCGCGGCGCCCAGGAGTCGGCGGGCCGGGCCGGCCAGGTCCACGCGGGCCGGGTCGGGGAGGCGAGGGCACGGCTGGACGAGGCCGAGCGCGCCCTGCGCGACGACCAGCGGCTGGTCCTGGAACTCCCCGACACCAAGGTCCCCGCCGGGCGCGACCTCTTCGTCGGCGAGGGCCTCCAACTCCTGCGCGACGGCGCCCCGTTCTTCGCGCCCGGCGGCATCGACCTGACCGTCCGGGGCCCGGAGCGGATCGCCCTGACCGGCCCCAACGGCGCCGGCAAGACCACCCTGCTCCGCCTGCTGCTCGGTGACCTCACCCCCTCCGGCGGCCGGCTGCGCCGGGCCGAGGGCCGCAGCGCCTACCTCTCCCAGCGCCTCGACCTGCTCGACCCCGAGCTCACCGTGGCCGAGAACTTCGCGCTGGCCGCCCCCGAACTCCCCTCCGCCGACCGGATGAACCTGCTGGCCCGCTTCCTCTTCCGCGGCGCCAAGGCCCACCTCCCCAGCCGCGCCCTCTCCGGCGGCGAGCGCCTGCGCGCCACCCTCGCCTGCGTGCTCTGCGCCTCCCCCGCGCCCCACCTGCTCCTGCTGGACGAGCCCACCAACAACCTCGACCTGGTCAGCCTCGCCCAACTGGAGAGCGCCCTCGCCTCCTACCAGGGCGCCCTCCTGGTCGTCAGCCACGACGAACGCTTCCTCACCGCCATCGGCACCACCCGCCGCCTCCACCTCGCCGACGGCACCCTCACCGAGGCGGCGGCCCCCACCGCCTGAGGGCTTCCTCCGCGGTGGTGCCGGCTGCGACACCACCGCGGGCCCCGGCCCGAGCCGCCTACTCGCCGACCTCTCCGTCGATCGCCTCGCGGAGCAGGTCGGCGTGGCCGTCGTGGCGCGCGTGGTCCTCGATCGTGTCGGTGCGGACGGAGCGGAGCGGGACGGCCCGGTGGTCCTCCTCCCGTCGCCCGCGAAGTCCGTCGACCGGGTCCCCCACTACTCCCGGGGGCCGTTCACGGAAGGTCGGCGGGCAGGGCGGCGAGGGCGTCGCGCAGGGCGGCGCGGGAGGTGATGCCGAGCTTGGGGAAGACGCGGTAGAGGTGGGAGCTGACGGTGCGTGGGGAGAGGTGGGTGCGTTCGCCGATCTCCTTGTTGGTCAGGCCGGTGGCGGCCAGGTCGGCGATCCGGCGTTCCTGCCAGGTGAGCGCGGAGGGGTCAGGGGTTCCGGGCACGCCCGCGGAGGCGGCGGCCGGGGCGCCGCAGGTGCGGAGTTCGGCGCGGGCGCGTTCGGCCCAGGCGCGGGCGCCGAGGCGTCCGAGGGTCTCGGCGGCTGCGGTGAGGACGGGGCGCGCCGCCCGGGGGCCGGCGTGCTGGCGCAGGTGGATGCCGTGGGCCAGCCGGATGCGGGCCAGCTCGAAGGGGAAGTCACCGGCGGCCGGGTGGGCCTCCGCCCGCCGGTACATCGCGGTGGCCTCGTCGAGGTCCGCGGCGGTCATGGCCAGCGCGCCGTAGGTGGTGACCGCGAGCCGGGGCGAGACCTGCGGGAGTCCGGCCTCCCGGGCGGCCACCGCGTGGCGGCTGGCCTCCTCGTCCCGCCCGGTGTGCAGGGCGGCCTCGACCAGGTCCAGCAGAGTGCGCGGGGCCTGGTGGGAGCAGGGCTCGAACGCGCCGGGCGCGGTGATCCCGATCGCGCACCGGTAGGCGGCCTCGTAGTCCCCCTCGCTCAGCGCCGCCGTGGTGGCGGCCGCCTCGGTGATCTGGACCAGGAAGCCGACCCGGCGCGGCCGCGCCCAGCGGTCGACCTCCGCCTGGAGTTCCCTGGCCCGCTCCGTCTCCCCTCGCAGCGCGGCGAGTTGGGCCAGGTAGGCGCGGCTCTGCTGGGCGAAGAGCACGTTCCCGTGAGCCAGCGTCAGTTCCAGGACCTGCTGCCCGGTGCGCTCGGCCGCCTCCCACTCGCCGGAGGCCATCCGGTCGAGCATGATCAGGTGGAGCATGGTCATGCCGTTGGCCACCGCGCCCGTCCGCAGCTCGCGCTCCACGCTGCGCAGCAGGTAGGTGCGGTAGTGGCTGAGGTGGTCGACGTGGTAGGCGGCGACGCCGAGCCGGGTGATGTCCCACGGGTCGAGGTCCGGGTAGTCCGCGTACGCCTCGGCGACCCGCTCGGCGACCCCGGTGCCGCGCCGCACCACGTCGCTCCAGGCGTCCCGGTAGATCCGCGAGCTCACGGGCACCAACTCGCCCAGCCCGTCCAGGAGTCGGTGCGTCCGCTCCCAGTACCCGGCGTCGCCGACGTACTGGCTGACCCCGAGCAGCAGGTTCACCACCCGGGTGAGCTCCGCCGACGGGCCGGCCGCACCGGCCCGCTCCGCGGCGGCGAGCAGCTGCCGGTGCGCCGAGCGCACGTCCCCGTCCTCGTACAGGACCGCGTAGGCGAAGGCCAGCGCCGAAGCCGTCGTCCCGGCGGCCCCGGACACCCGCTCCGCGCCCGCCAGCAGCTGGGCCTGGTGGAGCAGCCCGGCGTGCCCGGCCACGAAGGCGGCGTCACCGAGACGGCGGGCCCGGTCGGCCGCCACCGGGCTCAGCTCGGCCGCCCGGGTCAGCCAGGTCACCGCGGCGGCGGCGCCACCGCGCCGGGTGGCGGAGGCGGCGGCCTCCTCCAGGGCGACGGCGACCTCCTCGTCCGGGTCGACCGCCGCGGCCGCCAGGTGGGTGGCCCGGCGTTCGACCTCGTCGCGGTGCACCCGGGCGAGCTCCGCGTGCGCGGCCCGCCGCTCGTTCGGGGTGGCCAGCCGGACGACCGTCGAGCGCACCAGCGGGTGCCGGAAGGCGAACTCCCCGCTCACCGGGTCCTGGTCCAACAGCCCGGCGGCGGCCGCCTCCTCGACGTCCCGCATCCGGTACCGCACGGCCGGGCCGACCCGGCCGGCCGGCACCGCTCCGCGCGACGCCCCGCCGACCGGTGCCTCGCCGGCCGGCGCTTCACTGCTCGACGTCCCTCCGAACACCCCGCCGCCCGAGACCGCGACGGCGTTGACGCCGTCCAGCGCACCGCGCAGCAGCTCCGCCCGCACCGCCGCCCCGAGCCCGGCGATCCGCGCGCCGTACACCTGGCGGAACCGGTCCGGCAGCGGCACCGCCACCGGCCCGGCCCCGGGCTCGCCCTCCGTCAGGCCGCCCAGGTAGGCGGGGAGTTCGAGCAGGGCCAGCGGATTGCCCCGCGCCTGCTCCAACACCTGCCGTCGTACCCGCGGGTCCACCGCCGGATGCCGCCCGTCGAGCAGCCGCTCCGCGGCGGCCCCGTCCAGGGGCGGCACCGGCAGCACCGGGAGGGCGGCCGCGTCGAAGCCCGCCGAGCTCTCCGGGCGCAGCGCGGCGAGCAGCTTCGCGGCGGTACCGGCCAGCCGCCTGCCGACGAAGCCGCAGACCTCCGTGCTGGCCGCGTCCAGCCACTGGCCGTCGTCCAGCACCAGCAGCAGCCGCTCCCGCTCGGCCGCGACGGCCACCAGGTCCAGCACCGCGATGCCCAGGGTCATCACGGACGGCGGGGTCTCCCGGCTGCGGCCGAAGACCACGTCGATGGCGGTCCGGTGCGCGACGTCCAGCGCTCCGGCCTGCGGGAGCAGCGGGTGGAGCAGCTGGTGCAGGCCCGAGTAGGGCAGCTGCGACTCCGCCTCCACCCCCACGGCGCGGACCACCCGGTGTCCGGAGGCGGCCGCCTGCCGTGCGGTGTCCTCCAGCAGGGCGCTCTTCCCGACCCCGGTCTCGCCCTTGAGCACCAGCGCCTGGCCGTGAGGGTCCGTCAGGAAGGCGGAGAGCACCGCCCGTTCGTTCTCGCGACCGACCATGGGCGTGGTGAGGTGTTCCACCGCTGCTGCTCCTTCCCTCGGCTGTGCCGCCTCCAGCCTTCCCCCCTGCTCGACCGACGGCCAGGCAGTCGGCAGGCGGTTCCCGGGCAGTTCGGTGAGATGATCTCCGTTCGGGGGCAGGTCGAGGGGGTACGAAGATGGAACGGACGGCGTTCGGCACGCTGCTGCGGGGGGCACGCGAACGGGCCCGGCTCACGTTGGAGGGGCTGGCGTCGGCGTCGGGCGTCAGCGTGCGGGCGATCGGGGACATGGAGCGCGGCCGCAGCGTTCCCCGGCTCAGCACCCTGGCCGAGCTGCTGGACGCCCTCCCGCTGGACGAGCACGAGCGCCGCGCCCTCACCGAGGCCGCGCGCCCCGGCACGTCCGCCACGGGCCCGGGCGCAAGCACAGGCTCAGGCATAGGCGCGAGCGCGGGAGCGGGAACCGCCGGGCCGACGGACCGCCCGATTCCCCGTCAACTCCCGCCCGATCTCCGGACGTTCCGCGGCCGCGAGGCGCTGCTCGACCGCCTCACCACCGCCACCGCCCCCGACGGCCACCCGCCGGTGGTGGCGGTGAGCGGCCTGGGCGGCGTGGGCAAGACCAGCCTGGCCGTGCACTGGGCCCACCGCCACGCCGACCGCTTCCCGGACGGCCTGCTCCACCTCGACCTGCGCGGCTTCGACCCCTCCGGCCACCACCTGGAGGCCGGCGAGGCGCTCTCCGGCCTGCTCACCGCCCTCGGCGTTCCCGCCGCCTCGATCCCCGACGGGGCGGAGCAGCGCGCCGCCGCGTTCCGGGAGCGGATCGCGGGCCGCCGGATGCTCCTGCTGCTGGACAACGCCCGCGACTCCCGGCAGGTCCGCCCGCTGCTCCCCAGGTCCGCCGACTGCCCGACCGTCATCACCTCCCGCCACCACCTCACCGGCTTGGCCGCCACCGACGAGGCCGTGCTGCTCGACCTGGGCCCCTGGAGCGCCGCCGAGGGCCTGGCCGCACTGGCCGCCCGGATCGGCGCGGACCGGGCGGCGGCCGAACCCGCCCACGCCGCCGGACTGGTGGAGCTGTGCGGGCGGCTACCGCTCGCCGTGGCCGTCCTGGCGGCCCGCCTCAGCGCCGAACCCGCCCTCCGCCTGCGGACCGTGGCGGACGAGCTGGCCCGGACCCGCACCCTGCTCGACGAGTTCACCACCGACGACCCGCACACCGACGTCCGGGCCGTCTTCTCCTGGTCGTACCGTGCCCTCGACGCCGAGACCGCCCGGTTCTTCCGCCACCTGGCCGTGCTCCCCGGCCCGTCGTTCTCCACCGAGGCGGCGGCCTCGGCCGCCGCCGAACCGCCGTCCCGGGCCCGGAAGTTGCTCCGCTCCCTGGTCGCGAAGAGCCTGCTCGGGCGGGACGCGGCCGGACAGTTCGCACTGCACGACCTGGTGCGCGCGCACGCCGCCGAGCTGCTGGACCGCGAGGGGGACGACCGGTACGCCGCCGAGCTGCGCCTGCTGGACTACCTGCGGCACAACGCGCGCTCCGCCGTCCGTGCCTGGGAGACCCGCACCATCCACGAGTTGGACCACGCGCCCGCTCCCGGCGTCGCCCTGCTGCCCTTCGACGACCCTGAGGGGGCGCTCGCCTGGTTCCGGCAGGAGGAGCGCACCATCCTGGCCGCGTTGCGCCAGGGCGAGGACCCCCGGCTGCTGCACTTCCGGACGGGCCTGGCGCAGGACTGCGTGCCCTACTTCTCCGCGCTGGGCCAGTGGGCCGACCAGATCGAGCTGCAGCGACTGGCCCTGGACGCCGGCCTCCTGCTGGACGACCCCGCAGCGATCAGCCAGGCCGCCGCGGCACTGGGCCGGGCCCTCGCCGAGGCGGGGCGGGGCGAGGAGGCCGACGAGGCGGTCGGCCACGTGGAGCGTCGGCTGGACCACCTGACCCCGCACGAACGGGCCGACGCCCTGCGCAGCCTGGGCTGGGTCCGGGGCCGGCAGCAACGGCTCCCGGAGGCCCTCGACCACGCCCGGGCCGCGCTGGCGATCTACCGGACCCTGGACGACCCCAACCCCGTCGCCCGCGAACTCAACGCCGTGGGCTGGTACTCGACCCTCCTCGGCCGGCACCGCGAGGCCATCGCCAGCTGCCGCGAGGCGCTGCCGCTGCTCCAGCGGACCGGCAACACCTTCAGCGAGGCCGCGACCTGGGACAGCATCGGCTACGCCCTCCACCGCCTGGGTGAACTCCCGGAGGCCGTCCGGCACTTCGAGGTCTCCCTGCGGCTGTACGGGGAGGTCCTCAACCACTACAACCAGGCCGAGGTCCTGGACCACCTGGCCCAGGCCCACCAGGAACTCGGCGACACCGCCGCCGCCCGCGCCGCCTGGCTCCGCGCGGCCGAGCTCCTCACCGCGCTCGGCAACCAGCGCGCCGAGACGATGCGTGCCCGGGCCGACCGGATTGCGGGTCAGCCGACCGGGGCATGACACGTTCCGTGACCGGAACATGATCGTGCGTGCCCGTCATCGCGCCATCCTTCCACCGTGAGCCAGATCACCGCAGGTCACAGACCCGGGCCCGGCGCCGGAAGATCTCCACCCCATCGACTACACAGAGTGAAGATCCCTCCTCTTCTGATGATCATTCAGTGAAGGGAGTGAAGATCTTACGGTCCATCCCAAGGGGTGGTTCGCGCCCGGCTGGCTCGATCCGGCCATCGCCAACCGACCCCCGCCGATCGGCAGTTCCCTAGGCCATTGCGGCTTGAAAGCATCGAAACAGCGAGGGTGATCTTGAGATTCCTTCGCATTAACGTTTCTGCACTGCTTGATGAACGGCGCCCCAACACCACCGGTGCGCCCAAGGGGGTACTTCTGATGTCCGAAACCACCCACACCTCGGATCTGACCCGCCGTCGGATGCTGCAGGGCTCGGCCGTCGCGCTGACCGCCGCTGCCGGCGCCTTCGGCCTCGGCCTGGTCGGCCCGACCGGCGACTCCGCGACCGCCGCCGACCCGGGCGCGTCCGACACCTTCGACGAGGTCTTCCACGGCCGCCGCATCCAGGGCCGTCCGGTCGCCCACACCGCCGGCCACCACCACGGCACCACCGGCGGCGAGGGCGGCGGCACCGGCTACGAGGTGCGCATCGACGGCGAGGAGCTGCACATGATGCGCAACGCCGACGGCAGCTGGATCAGCGTGGTCAACCACTACCAGACCTTCCCGACGCCCCGCGCGCTCGCCCGCGCCGCCGTCAACGACCTCCAGGGCGCCACGCTCGTCCCGGTCGCCGTCGCCTGATCCGCACACCTCCGCCACCACCATCACCACCACTCGTACAAGGGGGGACTCATGGCAGTCCGCAAGAACCAGGCGACCCTGACGGCCCAGGAGAAGCGCGCCTTCGTCAACGCCGTGCTCGCGCTCAAGCGCAACGGCGGCTACGACTCCTTCGTCAGCACCCACAACCAGTTCATCGTCAGCGACACCGACAACGGCGAGCGGGTCGGCCACCGTTCGCCGTCCTTCCTGCCCTGGCACCGCCGCTTCCTGCTCCAGTTCGAGCAGGCCCTCCAGGCGATCGACCCGAGCGTCACCCTCCCCTACTGGGACTGGACCGCCGACCGCACCACCTCCGCCACCATCTGGGGCGCCGACTTCATGGGCGGCAACGGCCGCAGCAGCGACGGCCAGGTCACCACCGGCCCGTTCGCCTACTCCACCGGCAACTGGACCCTCACCGTCCGCCCCGACAGCCGCAACTACCTCCGCCGCTCCCTCGCCACCTCGGTCGCCCAACTCCCCACCCGCACCGAGGCCGACGGCGTCCTCGCCATCGCCGAGTACGACGCCGCCCCCTGGAACAGCACCTCGGCCGGCTTCCGCAACAACCTCGAAGGCTGGCGCGGCGTCAACCTCCACAACCGCGTGCACGTCTGGGTCGGCGGCATGATGAGCACCGGCATGTCCCCCAACGACCCGGTCTTCTGGCTCCACCACTGCTTCATCGACAAGCTCTGGTCCGAGTGGCAGAAGCGCCACCCCTCCTCCCCCTACCTCCCCGCCGCCGGCACCACCAACGTCGTCGACCTCAACGACACCATGAAGCCCTGGAACAACGTCACCCCGGCCGACATGCTCGACCACACCGCCCTCTACACCTACGACACCGGCTTCTGATCCCACCCCGCGTCACCTGCTTCGCGGCCCCGCAACGGGGGTCCCGGCCTCCGGTCCGGCATGACTGCTCCCCCTGTGGTTCGCATGATTCAGGGGGCGACGTCGCCGGGCCGGAGGCATCGGTAGAGCGCCGACAGAGGCAGGACCACCATCCTGCCGGTTCGACGGCGGTGCACATAGGTGCGACCGTCGGGGTTCCCCGGCGATGAGGCACGAACCCGCCGGGCAGCCCCCTCGTCGGTGCGAGGGGGCTGCCCGGATCCTCGCCAGGCTTCGTACGGCTCATCCGCCGACGTCCTTGCCGCAGGTTCAGGTACCGAGCAGGAAGTCGTAGTAGTCAGCGGTTCCCGTGAGGACGGCCTGGAAGTAGAGGGGGTCGCCGTTGCTGTCGAGCGGCACCTCATGGCCGGCGGTCCGGGTGAAGCCGAGCGAGAGGCTGGGGATCACCCAGTGGTTGGGTTCGATCTGACGGACGGCCAGACCCAGGTCCCCGAGCTGCTGGAGGAGCTGCAGGGCGGGGGTGGTGAACACATCGATGCCGCGGAATCGGACAGTGATCGCCTCGGGGCCGGAGCGCGGGATCCAGATCTCGGCCGCGCGGAGGGTCTTGCCCTCCTGGAAGTCGAAGAGGATCTCGAACTGCGGGTGCACAGCGAGGACCTGCATCGGGTTGAAGACCGATGCCGAGCCTTCGTTGGTGACGTCGACCCTGCCCAGCGTGGCGGCAGCTGACTTGAGCTCCTCGAGCGACAGGCCGAGAGGGAAGCCGGTGATGCCGTGCGGGGGATCGAGTTCGATGTCCATGGCGGTCATTTTAGGAGGCACGTCCTGATCTTCCAGTTGTTGGCCGCCAGATAGTCCTGGAAGCCCTTGTTGTGGGGCAGGTGGTCGACCATCTCCTTGATCGCGGCGTCGTACTTGGTGCCGTGGATCTTGCGGATCTTGCCGATGTCCATCTTCATCGCCACGTCGAACTTGCCTTGGGCGATGAGGAGCCGCTGCTTGGCGCGCCAGGCGATGGAGGCGGCTCCCGAGCCGGTGCTGATGAACTTGCGGTGGTCGTCGTAGTCCATGCGGATGGCCGGGCCCGCGCCGTATCCGAGCTTGCTGCTGCCGATGCCCAGGTAGGCGTCGCGGGCCGGGACGTGGTTGCGCTCGTAGGCGTTGTTGTCGCTGCCGTCGGTCCAGTTGCTCGGCCGGAGGCTGTAGTGGGACCCGCCCCAGCCCACGGGCTGGCGCTTTGCGGCCAGGCCGAGGGGATCGCTCCAGAAGAGCGGGTTGGGAACGTAGCCGTGCGGGTTGGGGCCGCCGTCGAGACCGATCGGGTCGCTGCTGAGATAGCAGGCGGTGCTGGGGTCGTAGTAGCGGAAGTAGTTGTACTCAAGGCCCGACTCCCGGTCGTGGTACTGCCCGGGGCGGCCCAGCAGGCACGTGGGTGCGCTGTCGTCATCCTGGTGGTGGCGCCGGCCCCAGAGGTCGCTGTCACCGGTCCATGCGATGTGGCCGTCGCTGGTGACCAGTTCGCTCGGTGTGTCGGCCAGGTCGGTGACGATGGCGTAGAACCGCTCCTCGAGGACGGCTCCTTGGAGGTCCCAGTGGCGTTCGGTCTGGGACACCGGCGTCCAACTGCCCGGTGCCCAGTCCCAGGTGATGCTGCGTCGGCTGCCGTCCGGCAATGCCGTGTACTGCTCGACGAGGTGGGTTCCGTCCCACACGAAGTGGACGGCCTCGACGGCCTGCCCTTGCTCGTCCAGGCGCCACTTGACGGACCGCCGGCCCAAGGCGTCGTAGGCATAGGCCCAGGTCCCCCGCCGGGGGCTGTCGACTCGGATCAGCTGGTCCTCGGCGTTCCAGGTGTAGCGCCACTCGCGTCGCTGCCCTGACAGGGTGCGCGAGATCCGGCGGGTGCGTCGACCCCGTTCGTCGTACTCGTAGGTGCTGCGGCCCGCGGCCCGCAGGAGGGAGCCGTGGTAGGTGCGCTCGCCGGCGGTGGTGCTGTCCTGGTGCCGGCTGTCATCGGCGCGCGTGATGTTGCCGAGGGTGTCGTAGGCGTACGTCTCCCGCCAGGTTTCCGCTCGTACCTGGGTGACACGTCCGGCCGGGGTCAGTTCGAAGGCGCGGCTGCCCCGGGTGCGGTCGGTGAGCGTCGTCGGGGTGCCGTCAGGGCGGTAGGCATAGGTGCGTTCCTGCAGGCTGACGGGGCCGGCGCTGCCTGCCGGGGTGGTGGCCCAGATGGCTTGGGCGCTGAGCCGGTCGGCGGTGTCCCAGGTCTGGGTCAGGGCCGCGTGAGCACCGAGGTAGCGGGTGGTCTCGCGGCCCGCGGCGTCGTGAACGAACGTCAGGGTGCCCAGGGGCTGGTGGAGGGAGTCCGGCTGGCTGTTGGCGTTGTAGGTCCAGGTGGAGACGATGCCGCTGGGGGTGGTACGGCTCGTGCGACGGCCGAGCACGTCGTAGGCCCAGGTGGTGGTGTGCCCCGCGGTGGTCTCGGTGAGGACCCGGCCGGCGGCATCGTGGGTGTACTCGATGCTTCCCCAGGTGTCCTGAAGGGCTGTCAGACGCCCGCGCTCGTCGTAGGCGAGGGTGGTCGTGGTGCCGTCGTGGTGACGGCGCTGGGTGATCCGGCCCTGCAGGTCGTAGGAGAAGGTGGTGTTCTGCCCTGCCGGGTCGGTGATCTCCAGCAGTTGGTCGGCGCCGTCCAGACGGTACCCGAAGGCCCGACCGTTGAAGTCGGTCTCCCCGACGAGGTGGCCGGCCGGGTCGTAGCGGTAGCTCCAGCTGGCACCGTTCATGGAGACGGACATGAGCTGCAGTTCGGTGTCGTACTCGAACCGGTGGACCTCGCCATCCGCGAGGGTGCGGCCCGTGAGCTTGCCGAACGGCCCGGTCTCGAACGTGGTGATCGCGCCGTCGAGCTCGTGCCGGGTGAGATTGCCTTCCGGGTCGTACTCCCACCTCTCCTGTGTTCCGTCCGGGTGCAGTCGTGCGGTGACGCGCCCTTCCGTGGTGAACGTCAGAGCGGTCGTGGCGCCCAGTGCGTCGGTGAACGCCACCACCCGGCCGAAGGCGTCGTACCCGGCCCGGGTGGTGTTGCCCATCGGGTCGGTGGTCACGGTGACCAGCCCGGCCGCGTTGTTCTCGAACCTCCGGACCTGCCCGAGCGCATCCGTGATCTGGACGAGGCGGCCCTGCTCGTCGTACTGACGGCTCGTCATCGCCCCGGCGGCGTCCGTGCTCTCCACCAGGTTGCCGCGCGGGTCGTAGGAGAACGAGGCCACTACCGCCCCGCCCTGAGTCACCGACGCCAGCTGCCGCAGTGGCGTGTAGGCAAGGTCGATGACGGATCCGCCCGGCTCGGTGATCCGTACCGGACTCCCGTGCTCGTCCAGGGCAAGGCGGGTGACCCGCCCGATCTCGTCGACGCGCCCGATGACCCGCCCGGCCTCGTCGTAGTGCGTCACCGACGCGTTCCCCAACGGGTCCACCACACGAACCACCCGAAGGCGATCGTCGTAGTGGTACTCCGTCGGGTGCCCCAGGCTGTCCACCGCTACGGTCACCCGCTGCGCGGTGTCGTAGCGGAACTCGGCGGACAGGACACTGTTGTGGCCCCTGCCGGCGACGACGCGGCCGCCGGTGTCGTACTCGTACTCGTAGCTCTGCCCGTTGCGGTCGATCCAGGCGGTCATCCGGCCGTCGTCGTCGTACTCGTAGCTGTACGGGAGACCGGACGAGTTGACCACCCCCGCCAGCTGCCCGTGCGGGTAGTACAGGTACTCCACGACCGGGAGGTGACCGCCCGCCTCGTCCAGGAGCCGGAGCCCACTCACCCGCGGACCGTCCTCGGTGACCGCGGTGTCCACCGCCACCCGGTAGCCGCCGCTGTGCCGCACCTCCAGCGGAAGACCGTCCTGCCCGCGTATGTACGAGATCAGGTGACCGTTACGGTCGTGCACCGAGGTGACGGGCCGTATCTCGCCGATCCGGTACCGGCCGCCACCGCCCTCAGCAGCCGGCACAGCGAAGGTCAGGGTCGTACCACTGTCCGGATCTTCGATCGTCAAGGCGCCGCTGCCCTGCTCCCACACCAGCGGCCACTGCGCACCGCCGGAGGGAAGGACGGGCTGCCCTGAGGCCTCTGGTAGCGGATAGTGCAGGATCTGGGCGTCGTCACCGGCGTAGTGGACGCCGTCCGCGTCGATCTCGATCCGCTGGTCCAGCGTGGAGGACCAGCCCTGGCCGAACAGGCGACCTCCGACGTAGTCCGACGCGTATCCGCGCCGCAGCACAACCGGCAGCAGGCCGGGCAGGACCAGGTCGGTCTCGGAGGTGATCATCTGGCCGGTGACCACGTCCACCGGGTCACCGGCCGTGCTGCAGCCCTTGTTGCCGTCGACCGCCTGGCCGTTGCGACCCCCACGCCCCAGCGGACGCTCGCCCTTGCGCCGGCCGCTGCCACCGGGCCTCGACCCGCCGCCGGACCCGGAACCGCCCGGGGCCTTCGGCCCGGCGTCATGACCCTTGCCCTTCGTGAGCGAGTCGGCGATCCGCCGGTCGTTCTCCTTGTGGTTGCGGCTGGTCATCTCCAGACCCCGCCCGACGTCCTTCAGGTGCTTCTGCAGCGCCTTCTGGCCCTGCTCCATCGCGTCCATCAGCTTGGAGATACCCTGCTCGGCCGCGGCCGCGAGACCGCCCTTGCCCCTCGTACGGCCGAACGCCGACCGGGCACGGCTGTGGTGGCGCCGGCTGGTTTCCCCCAGTTCGTCGGAGTAGCGGTCGAACCGCTTACTGAGGTTGTCCATCGAGTCGGGGTCGAACTTGAAACCGTCGCTCATGCCGCGCTCCCCGTGGCGTGCGGGCCGGATTCCGCCGCGTCCTCGAGCAGGTTGATGACCAGGTCGCCGGCCATGCTGCCGATGGCTTCGATGACCGGGCCGGTCGCCATGGCCATCAGCTCGCTGATGATCTGCTGCTCGGCTTCCTTCAGCAGCCGCTTCACGATCAGCCTGGTCACCTGGGTGGCGCCGAGTGCGCCAACTTCCGACAGGCCGAAGGTGAACGGGGCTGCCGCCTGGGCGGCGATGACCTCTGCGGCCATGATGCACAGCTGGGCGATCGCGGCGATCTTCGCACCCTCGATCACGAGGGCCGTGCCGTCCAGGGCGACGGCCGCGATGCGGCCGCCCTCGGCCAGCTGGTGGAGATGCGTACCGGAGAGTTTGCCCCAGTGCGCTTCGAACGCCTGGACCGCGAGGCCCGCGTTCGCTCCCACCATGTCCTGGACCGCGGAGTGTGCGTCGGTGACACCGCTGTCGATCTCCTCCGCGAAGGAGCGCAGCGCGTCCGCCATCTCGCGGTAGTCGTCCTCGTCGACGTTCGGCCAGTTCACCCCGATCAGATCGAGCACCCACGCCAGCTCGTCCGGCAGCACTACACCCATACCCGCCCACCCCCATGGCAGCGACAACCTAGGCACCCTACGTGATAGCCCGTACACCGTCAGGAGGACCGGCTCGGACCGCGCGGCATCGGGCCGCACTGTGAGCGCGGGGAGAGAGGGATCTGCCGCGCCGTCGGGGCGCTCCGTGGGCATGCCGGCCGTTCGGACGGCGTCCCAGGATGCATGGCGGTGGCAGGCCCCTCCACTGCCATACCGTCATCATCCCTGTGGCCGGGTGAGCTTGACCCGCTCTGACGGACACCTCTGATCAGGGGCCTCGGGCCCCGGCCACTGATCAGCCGCTCCAGCGGCCGACCGCCGCCTCGACCTCGGCCGCGCTCGGGGGCTGCGCACGCGCCCCGTACCAGTGCGGCACGGCCCGGCCGAGCTTGGCCGCCAACTCCTCGACCAGCCGCCCGCGTTCACCCCCGTCCGGAGAGCCCGCGATGAGGCGGCCCCACCGCACGGTGTCCACCACCGCCGACTTCACCGCCTCCAGGTCCAGGTAGAACCGGAGGCCCGCACGCCAGTCCACCGCGCACTCCGGCGGGGCCACCCGGGCCCACCCCTCCGCCACGCGCCGCCGCTCCTCCGGGCGGTAACCCATCTTGTGCAGGTGGTCCGCGAGGTCGAAGACCGGGTCACCCCACAGGGCCAACTCCCAGTCGAGGAAGACCGGTTCCCCGCGCTCGGTGAGGATCACGTTCTCCCGGTGCACGTCCGCGTGCAGCAGCCGGAACGACCGCGGCACCAGCTCCAGGGCCCGCTCGCCCAGACCCGCACACGGATCGACCGGGACGCCCAACTCCCGGTACAGGGGCTCGAACTCCTCGCCCTCCCGGGCCCGGATCTCCCGGACCAGCTCCACCAGCCGCCCGGCGAAGCCGGCGCTGTCCCCGTCCTCCGGCCAGTCGCCCGGCAGCTTCGGCAGGGCTGCGGCCGGCACCCTCAGCAGCTCGCCGAAGAAATCGACGACCAGGTCGAGGAGCCGCTCCGGAACCGCCGTCCCGGCCGGGTACCGGTCGGCCAGCACCTGGCCCGGTACGAACTCGTGGATCTGGAAGTCCGGTTCGGTACCGACGTGCAGGAGCCGGGGCACCGACCGCAGGTAGCGCCCCACCACCGACAGCAGTTCGGCCTCGGGCCAGAGGACCAGGTCCATCCGGCCGCCGGCCCCGGCCTTGGTCCGCACCAGGACCGGCCCGTCGTCCCCCATCACCCGCACGTTGCGGTTGTAGTGGCCCGCCAGGGCACCGTCCGCGACCTGGGCGGCACGGTAGAGCGCTTCGACGTCCATCACACTCCCTCCGGCCAGGCGGCGAGCACGGCGGCGACCCGCTCCGGCAGCAGATTGGGGGCTACGCCCCAGAGTGGCCTGGCCGCGTTCAGCTTCCGCGTCAGCCGCGCCACCAGGGACTCCCGCCCCTCGGGCCCGGTGTCGGCGTACTGCTTGGCATAGCGGATGGCGTCCACCACCGCCGACTTGACCCGTTCGTGCGCCAGGTACTGCTCGAGCTCGGCCGGCCCGCCCGCCGTCGACTCCTCGGGCAGGCGCCGCTGCCAGCGACGGATCAGCTCGGCACGCTGGTCCTCCGGATAGTCCATCTTGTGCAGGTGGACGGCGCACTCGTAGAGCGGATCGCCCCAGAGCGCCAACTCCCAGTCCAGGAACCAGGTGGAGCCGTCCCGCACGATCATGTTCTTCCGGTGCAGATCGGCGTGGACCACCGCGAACCGACGGGGCGTCAGCCCGTCCCACCGCCCGTCGACCGGTGCGAGCGGGTCGGCGGGGATCCCGAACGCGGCGAACGGCTCCCGGTACTCCTCCGCGTTCAGCGCGTGGATCCGCCGGGTGAGACCGGCCAGCAACCGTCCGAACCCGGCGCTGTCCCCGTCCTCCGGCCAACCGCCCGGCAGCGCCAGGGATTCGGGCAGGGCCGTTCTGGCCAGCCGGTCCATCAGGGAGACCAGATCCGTCAGCACGTGGCCCGGCACAGCGCTGCCCCGGGGCGAGAATCCGTCCAGCACCCGCCCCTCGACGAAGCCGTGCACCTGGAACCGCGGATGCCCGCAGACGTGCCACAGCTCCGGCACCCGGTCCACCGTCCTGCCGACGGCCGCGAGCACGTCCTCCTCCTGCCAGATCCGCAGGTCCATCGCGTCGGCCGCCGCGAGCGGGATGCGGACGTTGACCAGGCCCCGCTCCGTCGGCACACCGACGTTGCGGTTGTAGTAGCCGGCCGCCGCCTCGCCGTCGAGCGCCCGCAGGTACAGCTCCTGCCAGTTCACCCCGCCACCTCCACGAAGAGCTCCAGCAACTCCTCGGTCCGTGCGTCCAGTTCGGCCAACGGGCCGAGCGGCCTGATGAGCAGGCGGGCCCGGACCGCCGCCTCGGCGAGTTCCGGGGCAGTCAACCCGGCGCGCTCGCCGGCCCGGTGGACCGCGAGCACCAGGTTCGGATAGACCTGGCACTCCTCGAACTCCCGGACCGTGTGGAGCAGCAGGGCCCGGGCCGACTCCCGATCCCCCACCCTCAGCAGCAGGAACGCCCGGTACATGTCGGCCCTGGCCCGGCCGGAGCGGTACCCGGCCCGGTCGAGCGCCTCCTGGGCGTTGCGGAAGGAGAGTTCGGCCCGTTCCCACTGGCCCAGACGGATCTGTGCGATGGCCATCGCGGTGTGCGCCTTGCCGATCTCGTGCTGCGCCCCCAGGTCACGCTGCACCTCCAGGGCGGCCGCCGCCTCCTCCACCGCGCGCGCCGGATCGGTGAAGGCCCACAGCTCGGCCCGGTTGGTCCGGACATTGGCCAGGCCCACCAGCGCTCCCGCCGCCCGGTACTCCTCCTCCGCCTCCGCGAGCAGTGCCGCCGCCGCCCCGAAGTCCATCAGGAACCGGTGGCCGAGGTGCATCAGGCGCTTCAGGTCGCCGCGCGCCATCCGCTCCTGCGGACCGCAGGTCTCGTACACGCCGCGCGCCAGCTCGAAGGCGCCGGCGAAATCGCCCTGCCACATCCGGAGGTCGGCGAGCCAGAGCCCGGCCGCGGTGCGGGCCGGCCCGCGGTGCCCGTTCCAGACCCGTTCGAAGATCCCGGCGGCCTGGCTGCTCCGTCCGTTGATGCGACGGGCGTTGGCCGCGGCCAGGGCCAGCCGGGCACCGACCGCCGACTCGACCGGTAGGTCGGTCCGGGGCGTCAGGGCGATGGCTCCCGTGCTGTCGCCGAGTTCCAGCCTGGCCTCCGCCTCCAGGCAGTCTGCGGCGTCCGCCAGCTCCTCCAGCCGTACCCGCGCGCGGTCCGTGGACTCCGCACCCGGTCCGTCCGGGTGGGAGCCGGCCGCCGCCAGGTAGTCCCGCAGGTCCAGCACCATGCCGTCGACCGCCTGACGCCCGCTCATGACCACCGCTCGGTCGGCCAGTTGCTGGATCCGCTCCGCCGTGAGCGATCCGGCGTGGAGTCCGTGGTGCACCGCTTCGCGCAGCGGCGAGGAGCGCAGCACCCCGCGCTGCTCGCCACCGGCCTCCAGGCGGTCCGCCACCACCTCCCAGTACGCCCCGAGGACGGCGTGCACCTCGCGCCGGACGGCGGGCGAGAGGTGCTCCTGCAGCGATCCGACCATCAGCTGGTGCAGCCGGTACCAGCCGCCCGGGAGCGGGTAGGCGAAGGAGTACGAGGTGAGCGACTCCCAGACCAGCAGGCTGCTCGGCAGGTCGAAGGCGCGGCCGACCGCCCGGAACGCCCCGAGGTCGAAGGTCCGTGCCACGCTGAGGAGTTCCAACACGCGTACCTCGGCCGACGGCACGTGCTGGAGGAAGCGCTGGACGATCTCCTCCGCCGTCACCGCCTCAACCGGGCGGGCCGCCGGCTGCACCTGGGTGTCCACCGCCAGGTGCAGGTAGAACGGCACTCCGGCGCTGGCCCTGGCGATCGCCCGCTGACGCGGGATCTCCACGATCCCGGCCTGCGCCAGCAGGTCGAGCCGCGCGGCCATCGGCAGGCCCCGCACCGCGGCCGTCCGGATCACCGGGCCCCAGTCGCCGTCCTGGGCCGCCCACGGCAGGGCCTCTCGGCTGGCCAGCACCACCAGCCCTCCGCCGAGCTGGCCGAGCAGGTCCCTGAGCCAGCCGTCCGCCCGGTGATCCCGGCCGCCCGCGGGCGCGGTCGGGACGAGCGCCTCGTAGGCGTCGACGAACAGGACGTACGGACGCTCGGCGGCAGCACGACGCAGCTCCTCCGCGAACAGGAAGGTGACCGCGTGGCCCAGCTCCGCGTTGGAGAGGCCGTCGAGCTCCTGGAGGGTCGGGTCGGACTCGATCCGTTGCCTGCGCTGCCGGTTGGCCATCGCCCTGCCGGTGAGCCGGACCAGGCCGGCGGCGGTGCCGAAGACCGGGAGGCCCATCGCATCGTCCAGGATCTTGGAGAGCACCTCGCTCTCCTCCGCGAACGGCGTGTTCTTCCGGCTGAGCTGGACCTGGGGGTGCACGCGCTGCCACAGCACCGCGTAGGCGATGTCGAAGCGGTCGAACTTGACGCCCTGGGCGCCGAGTTCGATCCGGAGCACGGCGAGCGCGTCCTCCTGCTGCCGCATCGTCGGCAGCTGGAGGTCCAGCCGTGCGGTGCGGAACCGCTCCGGCGTCCGGGTCCGCAGTTCCTGGAGCAGGCGGGACTTGCCGATGCCACCGACCCCCACGACGTTGAGCAGCCGCGGCTCCGGGGAGAGGCCTTCCAGCTCCTCCTCGTAGGCGGCGATGATCTCCTCCCGGTTGAAGAACTGCCGCTGCAGGGCCGACACCCGTCGGTACCGCGGCCTGATGGGCACGATGACTCCCCCTCCGAACCAACTGCTCGACCGTCCTCCACGCTCCGCCACGGAGGCTACCCACCGGAGGGGTGCGGGAACGGCGGAATCGGGCGTGTCACCACCCGTCCGTGCGCCCCGGTACGACCTGCCGGTGAGGCGGGTCAGCTGACGGAGCGTTCGAGGAGGTCGAGGGCGGCGGGGAGGGAGCGGGGGCTCGTGGTGCCTTCGGGGTGGTCGCCGCGGTGCCAGCCGGGGCCGGCGGCGAGGACGCGGGCGTGGGTGCGGGCGCCGCGGGGGCCCCAGGTGGTGGTGAGGACGCGGCGGACGAGGTGGGCGTCGGCGGTGGTCGGGTGCTGGGACCAGAGCATGACGGCGCCCGGGCCGGTCCGTTCGAGGGCGTCCAGCAGGGCGCGGGGCGGGACGGCGGCGCCGAGGATGCGGAACGGGATCCGACGGGCCGTCAGGCCTGCGGCGACCGCCTCCAGGGGGAGGGTGTGCTGTTCGTCGGGCATGGCGGCGAGCAGGACGGGCGGGACGGGGCGGGAGGCGCCGGGGCGGACGGCCTCGGCGCGCAGGACGGTGGAGACGTGCCAGGAGAGCAGGTGCTCCACCTCCACGTACTGTTCACCCGAACGGGCCCACTTGCGGCCGGCCGCCCGGAGGGCGGGCATCATCACCTCGCCCCAGGCCTCCACCACCCCCAGGTCGTCCACGGTCTCGCGCAGGAGGGCCGCGACCTCGGCCGAGTCGAGCCGTACGGCGGCCCGGACCAGCCCTCGGCACTCCGGCCGGACCGCGCCCACGCGCGGGGCGCGGTCGTCGACCGGCGGAGGCGGGTCGCTGCGGACGGGGCTCATCGGCGTGCCGGGGCCCGTCGGGGTGGTGCGCTCGGCCAGGACCGTCCGGGCCGCCTCGGCGGGCGGGACGCCCCGGGCGGTGAGGGCGCACATCGCCGCCAGGGTCTCGATGTCCGCCGGGCTCCAGCGGCGGTGGTGGCCGGCGGCGCGTTCGGCCGGGCCGAGTCCGTAACGGCGTTCCCAGGAACGGACGGTGGTCGGGGAGACCCCGAGCTGCCGCGCCACCGCGCCGGTGGGCAGACCTGCCTCGGCGCCGTCCGGCGGCCCGGCTGTCGCATGCTCCGGCGCACCGGCCTGACGATCCCTCATGACACGCCACCATTCCACGTCCGGAGGAGGGGAGGAGGACGGCTCGCAGGCCGACGCGGCCGACGACGGTCGAAGGCCGCGCGGGCGTCGGCGAGGCCCGTCAGGGGCCGACGATCGGCCGGAGCCGGCGCAAGCCGTCCCGCATGCGGGTCTTCACGGTGCCCAGCGGCACCCCTAGCAGGGCGGCGATCTCGCGCTGCGAATAGCCGCCGTAGTAGGCGAGGACCAGCGATTCGCGCTGCGGGGCGGTCAGTTCGGCCAGTGCGGACCGGACGCGGTCCGCGTCCAGCAGGTGCTCGACCTGGTCGGTCTCGGGGCCGTGCAGCGGCTGGTCCTGGCGGCTGAAGCGGAGCTCGCGGTCGGAGGAGGCCCGGACGGAGCGGACCCGGTCCACCGCCCGGTGGTGGGCGATGGTCAGGGCCCAGGTCAGCACCGTCCCGCGTTCGGGGCGGTAGGCGGGGGCGGTCCGCCAGACCTCCAGCAACACTTCCTGGGTGACCTCCTCCGCGTGGGCGGCACTGCGCAGCAGTCGCAGCGCGAGTCCGTACACCGGTCCGGCGAGGGAGCGGTAGAGCGCGGCGAAGGCGGTCTCGTCGCCTCGTGCCACCGCCGCGACGAGGGCCGTCTGGCCCTCGGGGAGGGAGGACGGCTGCCGCTCGGCGATCACTGTTCCGGTCACACCGCCACAGTGCGCCGAATCGATGCGACGGGGCCAAGCGCAGCGTTGGTGCAGCGTTTCGTATCCGGTGGGCGCGCGCTCAGGCGCCGCGCGGGGTGCGGGCCAGACCGAGGACGGAGAGCGCGGCCCAGCCGACCGAGACCGTGAGGGCCATGGTCCGGTGGCGGCGTTCCGGGAGGGCGGTGGTGAGGGTGAGGGCGTCGGAGAGGTCGGAGGCGATCCGCAGGGCGGTCGCGGTCCGCAGGCTGCGGTCGTCCGGTGCGAGGGCCATGGCCAGGCCGCAGGCCGCGTCGCGCAGGGCCAGCGGCCGCAGACAGGTGGCCACGTCCCGGGGCACCGTGCCGCCGGGGGCCAGGCCCGACGGGGCGGCCAGGAGCAGCGGCCGCGCGGCCACCGCCACGCCGTAGGCCGCGGTCGCGGCTCCGACCACCCTGAGCAGTCGACGGTCCATCGCGGTGACCTCCGTGGTCGGTGGGGCGGCCCGCGGCACTGGCGCGCGCGGGTGGCGTACCCATCCTTCGGGACCGGTGCCCCGAACGGATGGTCCGACACGGGGCGGGCTGCGGCCGCCAACTCCGCAAACGCTGCGCGAGCGCTGCGAGTGCCTCTCCGCCGCCCCCCGGAGGACCGTCTCCGGTGGAGGGCCGGAACGTCTCCGGGCCCCGTGAGGAGGGATCGGGCCATGAAACTCCAGGACGAACTGCCGGTCGACCACCGACTCAACCAGGTCTACCGGATCGGCGCCGGACTGTGCGGCGCGGTGCTGTTGGTGTTCGGCTGCCTCGGGCTGGCCGACGGCCTGTCGTTCTTCAGCACGGACGGCGAGGACGTCGCGGGGCTGTCCTCCAACGGGCTGCTCAGCGTCGTCTCCCTGGTGGTCGCCGCCGTGCTGATCACCGGTGCGGTCATCGGCGGCAACACCGCCTCCACCGTCAACATCGTGGTCGGCACGCTGTTCGTCGTCAGCGGCTTCGTGAACCTCGCGCTGCTGGAGCGCTCCGCCAACCTGCTGGCGTTCCGGATGCCCAACGTGATCTTCAGCTTCGTGATGGGCCTGCTCATCGCGACCTTCGGCATGTACGGCCGGGTCAGCGCGGGCCTGCCCCGGAACAACCCGTACTGGCGCCACCGCCACCCGACCGCGACCGCGACCACGACCGCGACCGCGACCACCTCGACCGCGACCGTGCTCCGATCCTGAACTCCACTGCGGACAGCAGTGGTTGATGCCCCGTCGGGACGACCGGCGGGGCATCGACCGTGCAGCGGGCCGGGGCCGTGGTCAACGCAGCCGCAGGCCCGCCAGGCGGCGGAAGGCGGCCAGCACCGCGACGCCCGCGCACACGGCGGGCACGGCCGCCCACGGGGTCCGCAGGACGGCGAGGACCGTGCAGGCCTCGGCGAGCAGGGAGAGCAGCAGGACGGTGAGGACGAGCGGGAGCGGCCGGCGGGCGAGGCGCCGCAGCAGGCCCGGCCGGCGGCGCAGGAGGCGGTCGAGGGAGGGGTCGGTGAGGCGCAGGGACTCCTCGATGCCGTGGAGGAGGCGGAGTTCCGCTGCGGTGAGGTGAACTGCCATGGCCCATCTGCTCCTTGGACGGATCGGATGTAGTACGGCCTTCGGGAGTGTCCCCCTTCACCGTCCTGCGGAAGCGCCCGGCGGAGCAGTCGCAGCGTTCGCGCAACGGATCGTCACGGTGTCGGGGCGAAGGCCAGGGCGGTGTTGTGGCCGCCGAAGCCGGCCGAGGTGGAGAGGGCGAGGCGGACGGACTGGGGACGGGGCGCGGTGTGGACCAGGTCGATCGGCGCGGTGTCGGGGTCGGGGGTGGTGAACCCTGCGGTGGGGGGCACGAGTTGGTGGGCGACGGTGAGGACGGTGAGGGCCGCCTCGATGGCGCCGGCGGCGCCCATGGTGTGGCCGATGGTGCCCTTGGCGGAGGTGACGGAAGGTGGGCGGCGGGCGAACAGGGCGGCGATCATCCGGGCCTCGGTGGCGTCGTTGAGCGGGGTGCCGGTGCCGTGGGCATTGAGGTGGTCGACGTCCTCCGGGGTGGCCCCGGCCTCCGCCAGGGCCAGCCGGACGGCCGAGGCGAGGCCGCGCGCCTCGGGGTGCGGGGCCGTGGCGTGGTGGGCGTCGGCGGCGCTCCCGGCGCCGACCAGCAGGGCCTTCGGTCGGACTCCCCGCGCGGCGGCGTCGGTCTGACGTTCCAGCACCAGGAAGCCGGCGCCCTCGCCGATCACGAATCCGTCCCGGTCGGCGTCGAACGGCCGTGCGGCAGAGGTGGGTTCGGGGTTGCGGGAGAGCGCCCGCATCCGGGCGAAACCGCTCACGCAGACCGGGGTGACCATGGCGTCGGCGCCGCCCGCGACGGCGATGTCGCAGGCGTCGGAACGCAGCAGCAGGGCGGCCGTCTGGACGGCGGTGGCGCCCGAGGCGCAGGCGGTGGCGGTGTGCAGGACGGGGCCGGTGACGGCGAGGTCGATGGCCAGTTCGCCGGCGGCCATGTTGGGGAGGAAGGCGGGGAGGGTGAGGGGCGAGACCGCGCCCGGGCCCTGGGTGCGCAGGCGGTCGGCCGCCTGCTCGTAGCTGCCGATGCCCCCGGCGGCGGAGCCGAGGACGATCGCGACGCGGGCGCCGTCCCAGTCGGCCGGGTCCAGGCCGGCGTCGGTGACGGCCTGCCGGGCGGCGGCCAGGGCGAAGTGGGTGGCCCGGTCCAGCCGCCAGGGCTGCCGACGGCCCGTCAGGGCCAGGTAGTCGCCGGCCACCCGACAGGAGAGACCGACGGGCAGCCCCGCCAGCAGCGGGTCGGGGGCGGCGGCGGGACGGCCTTCGAGGACGCCCCGCCAGGTCTGCTCGGCCCCGACCCCGGACGGCGTGACCAGCCCGATCCCGGTGACGGCCAGTGGTGCCCGGACTCGCGCACCCGGAGCCCGGACCGTGGCGGAAACCGGAGCCGAACCCGGGACCCGACCGTGAGCCGCAGGCACGCTCGCGGTCGGGGATGGGGTCCGGAACGGGGACGAGGCCGGGGCCGGGGACGAGGCCCGGCCCGGGGGCTGAGTCGGAGCGGAAGCCACCCGCGGAGCCGGGCTCGGGCCCTTCCGGAGCGTGCTCACGCCGAGGGCCCGGCCAGGCGGGTGGACTGGGCGAGCAGGGCGCTGACCCGGCCGACCAGGTCGGCCACGGTGACGTCGGCGGCGGAGTCGGCGTCGTCGTCCAGGGTGACGCCCCAGTGCTCCTGCAGGCTGACGACCAGCTCGACCCGGGCCAGCGAGTCGAGGTCGAGGTCCTGGAGGGCGGCGGCGTCGGCGACGGCGTCGGCGGGCGCGTCGAACTTCTCGGTGAGCAGGGTGACCAGGTGGGCGCGGACGGGGTTGGCGGCGGTGTTCACGGTGTACTGACCTCCTGGGGAGCGCGGGGCGGTGCGAGGCGATCGGACGGGGCAGGGTCGGGCGGTTCGACGGCGCGGACCGGGGCGTCCGGCCAGCGCAGGGTGACGGAGGCCCAGGTCAGGCCGCCGCCGAAGGCGGTGAGCAGGGTCGGTGCGCCGGGCGCGCAGCGACCTCGGGCGAGGGCGTCGGCGAGGGCCAGCGGGATGGAGGCACCGGCGGTGTTGCCGAGTTCGCCGATGTTGCCGAAGCGGTGCGGCGGGGCGATGCCGACCCGGTCGGCGACGGCGTCCAGGATCCGCTGGTTGGCCTGGTGGCCGATGAACGCCCGGACGTCGGAGGCCCGCCACCCCGTGGCGGTCAGTGCGGCCGCGGACGAGGAGGCCATCCGGCGGACGGCGTGGGCGTAGACCTGACGGCCGCTCATCCGGAAGTGCCGCTGCTCGCGCGGGAGTCGGTCGGCGGCGGGCAACCGGGTGCCGCCGGCCTCGACCGTGATCAGGCCGCTCCCGCCGCCGTCACTGCCCCAGTCGCTCGCCAGCACGGCGCCGGGCTCGTCCGGGGTCCCGGGGCGGAGCAGGACGGCGGCGGCGCCGTCGCCGAAGAGGGGTGCGGTGTCGCGGTCGAAGGGGTCGACGATCGCCGAGTACTTCTCGGCCGCCACCACCAGAGGGGTACGGCAACCACCACTGCTGACGAGGGCGTTGGCGACGGTGAGGGCGTAGAGGAAGCCGGAGCAGACGGCGGCGAGGTCGAAGGCGGGAACGGGGCCGAGGCCGAGCCGGTGGGCGACCTCGGGCGCGGTGGCGGGGCAGGGGCGGTCGGGGGTGGTGGTGGCGAGCAGCAGCAGGTCGGGGCCGGGGGCGGTGCTCGGGACGGGGCCCGCTCCGAGGGTGGCGCGGCCCGAGGCCGTGCCGACGGGAGCGCGGTCCGCCGCCGCGTCGAGGGCGGCACGGGCGGCGGCCGTGGCGAGGTCGCCGGTGCTGGTGCCCGGTCCGGCCAGTCGCCGGCGGTGGATGCCCGTCCGGCTGGTGATCCACGCGTCGGTGCTGTCCAACCCGCCCCGGGCGATGACCTGACCGTTGGTCACCACCCGGGGTGGCAGTGCGGTGCCGACCGCGGCGATCACCGCGGTGCGGCGGTCGTACGGGGAGGCGGTCATACGGCAGCGGGGACGAACGGGGAGGGCGGCTTGGGGAAGCCGGCCAGGCCGCCGTCGGGGACGGAGAGGCCGCCGTCCAGCACCACCGCCTGGCCGCTCAGGAAGGAGGCGGCGGGTGAGGCGAGGAAGAGCGCGGCGCCGGCCACCTCCTCCGGGTCGGCCCAGCGCCCGGCCGGAACGTGCGCCAACAGCCAGGCGGAGAGCGCCGGATCGGCCTGCACGGCCGCGGTCATGTCGGTGCGCACCCAGCCGGGGCAGAGCGCGTTCACCCGGATGCCGCTGCGGGCCCAGCCGACCGCGAGGCTGCGGGCGAGCGACACCTGGGCGGCCTTGGTGGCCGCGTAGGCCTCCATCAGCGGGGTGCCGACCACCCCGGCCACGGAGGACATCAGCACCAGACTGGCCCCGTCCGAACGGGCCAGGTGGGGGTGGGCGTGGCGGCAGATCGCGGCGGTGGCGTTCAGGTTGACCGCGACCACCTGGTCCCAGGCGGGCTGCGGCAGGTACTGGAGCGGGGCCATGACGGGGCTGCCGTCCGGCTGGACGGGCAGCGTCCCGGCGTTGTGGACCAGCACGTCCAGCCCGCCCAGCGCCTCGGCGGCCTGGTCGACCAACGCCGCCTGCGCGGTGTCGGCGAGGTCGCCGGGCACCAGCACGGGCGTGCGGCCGTACGCGGCGACCAGGTCGGCGGTCTCCTTGAGGGCGGCCTCGGTACGGGCGGAGAGCGCGAGCTGCGCACCGGCCTGGGCGAAGGCCACGGCGACGGCGCGGCCGATGCCGCGGGAGGCGCCGGTCACCAGGGCGCGGCGGCCGTCGAGGCGGAAGCGGTCGAGGATGGTCACGGGGACACCTCCGGGGTTGAGGTCCGGTCAGACCTGAACGGTGCTGCGCGGAAGAGGAGTTCGCTGCGTGGTGCGGGCTTCGGTGCGGGTGGCCGTGTGGGTGTGGTGGCTGGGTGCGCCGGTCCAGGTGAGGTGGGCGGTGCCCCAGGTGAGGCCGGCGCCGAAGACGCAGAGCAGCACCCGGGCGCCGTCCGCCAGCCGGCCGAGGGCGGCCGCGTCGGCGAGGGCGTAGGGAGCGGAGGCCGCGCCGATGTTTCCGGTCAGGTCGCCGGTGATGTGCAGCCGGTCGGCGGGGATGCCGATCCGGTCGGCGACGGTGCGCAGCAGCAGCGGGTTGGGCTGGTGGGTGATGACGGCGTCGATGTCCTTGAGGTCCACGTCGTGCTCGGCCAGGGCCCGTTCGACGATCAACGGGAAGATCTCCGCGATGAATCCGCCGACCGCCCGGCCGTCCATGTGGATGTGGTGGCGGCCCTCGGCGAGGCTCCGCGCGCTGGCCGGGATGCGGCTGCCGCCGCCGGGGATCAGCACGTGGTGGGCGCCCCGGCCGTCCGAGCCGAGCCGGAAGCCCCGGAAGCCGCCGTGCGGCACCGGGCCGAGGATGCCGGCGGCCGCACCGTCGGCGAACAGCACGGCGGTGCCCCGGTGGGCGGGGTCCACGAACTTGGAGTACGCCTCGACGCCGACCACCGCCGCGTACCGGGCACCGGGGGTGGTGGCGAGCCAGGCGTGGGCGACCTTCGCGGCGAACAGCCAGCCGGAGCAGGCCGCGCTGACGTCCAGTGCCACCGCGTTGACCGCACCGGTCAGGGCCTGGACCCGGCAGGCGGTGGCCGGTCCGAGCTCGTCGGGAGTGGAGGTGGCCAGGAGCAACAGGTCCAGCTGCCCGGGGTCGAGGCCGGCGGCCCGGCAGGCGGCCTCGACGGCCGCGGCCGCCAGGTCGGAGGCGGCCTGGTCGGGGCGGGCGGAGCGGCGTTCGAGCACGCCGGTCCGTTCGGTGATCCAGTCGGCCGGGACTCCGGCCTCGCGGGCGACGTCGTGGTTGGTGCGGACGGCGGACGGCAGGTGGGTGCCCATGCCGAGGATGCCGATGTGCGGGGCGTGGTTCACGGTGTCCTTCCGGTGCTGGTGCGCGGGGCCGGGCCGCCGCGCGGGGACGGCGACCTCCCTGGACGCGAAGGCTCATGGGATGCGCCGCTCACGGGATGCGCGGCGCACGGGGTACGCGACTCACGGGGTACGCGGCTCGCGGGTCCTGCCGATCCGGGCGGTGAGACGGCTGACGGGGGCGGGGGCATGACGCTCGATCACCGCGGCGGCGTACTCCGGGGCGTCGAGGGCGGCGCCGCCGGGTGCCGGGTCGAGGGCCGCGACGACCTCGGGGAGCTGCGGCAGAAGCCGGTCGCAGACCGTGTCCATGGCGGCCGGGAGGGCGCGGACGGTGGCGGGGGCGAGGACGCCGTGGGCCAGCAGCGGACCGGCCAGGCGGTGGGCCCGGCGCAGTCCGTCGAGGGTGGCGAGCTCAGCGGCACCCGGAACGTCGCCGCCGCCCTCGCCGGCTGACGCGGCGTCGGCCGCGAGGCGGGCGGCGTGGACCTCGCCCAGCAGCAGGACGTCGGCCAGCAGGGGGTTCCAGAGGTCGAGCCCCTCGTGGGAGGCGCCGCGTCGCTCGGCCAGGGACCGGGCGAGTTCGGCGGCGAGGCGGTCCTGCAGGGCGGCGAGCACGGCGGGCCACCAGCCGGGCCCGGTCGGCGCGGGCAGGTCCTCCCCCAACTCCGTGGGGAGCGCGGTCCCCTCGGCGAGGGCGCGTCCGGCGTCCATCAGGGTCAGGGTGTTGTCCCCGCCGGCGTTCTCGAAGGCCCGGGCCAGTCCGAGGTACTCGGAGAGCCGGTTCTCGCCGAAGAACCCCGAGAGGCCGCAGCGGTGCCGGAGCTCGTCGACGGTCTCGGCGACCGCCCGGGTGGCGTGCACCTTGCGCAGGGCGAGGGCCCGGTCGACGGCGGCCCAGGGAGAGAAGGTCATCACGGCACCCGGCCCGGGGGCGGTCGGCGTCGAGTCCCGCAGGGCCGCCCACTCCGCCAACGCGGCCCGGGCCGAGCCGCGCAGGGTGTGGGCGGTGGCGAGCGCTCCGATCACGGCGTGCTGCTGCGTGCGGTACTCCAGCACCGGGCGGCCCGGGGCCAGCCGGCCGTGGCTGCGCCGGGCGGAGCTGAACCGCCAGGCCGTCGCGGCGGAGCGGGCGGCGAGGGCCGCCATCGCGGAGGGCAGGGTGGCCCAGAGGGCCTGACCACAGCTCAGGGTCCGTTGCAGGCGGGCGTCCTGGCCGCCGATCGGGTCGTCGACCACGCCGCGCCCGTCGATCGTCGCACCGTCGGCCAGCCAGCGGTCACGGGGCACCTCGGCGCCGTCGAAGCGGACGAAGCCGTACGGCAGCGGCAGCGCGTCCAGCGTGACCGGGCCGGAGATGCTCACCCCCGGCGCGGGCCGCCCGTCGGCCCCCGTGATGTCCGTCAGGAAGGAGAACACCCCGCCGTCCTGGCCTCGGCCGGTGACGATCCGGGCGCAGACCACCGCCTGCTGGGGCAGGCCGGGGGCCGCCACGGAGGAGAACTTGGCTGCGGCCTCGTCCGGGGTGTCCAGCAGGAAGACCCGGCGCCCGGCGTCGTAGCGGGCCTCGGTGCGGATGCGCAGGTGGCTGGAGGCCTCACCGATCTCGGTGACCATGAACGAGCCCTTGGTCCGCGCGTGGGCCAGCTCACCGCCGAGGTCGGCCTCCGCTCCGCCCAACGCGGCGAGCGAGCCGACGCAGAGGATGTAGTGGGAGAGGAAGGTCTGGTAGAGCGCGGGGTCGGCGAGAGCCGTCAACTCGCTGACAGTGACGAGGAGTTCGGGGTCGGCCAGGACCTCGGGCGCGGGCGGGAGGTGGGCCGCGAGCCGGGCCAGGCGGCGGTGGGCGCCGGTGTCGGTGACGGCGGAGGGCGGGCGGCGCAGCAGGGTGCCGTCCAGGAGACGGGCCAGCGGGGCCGCCTGCTCGGGCGGGAGCAGGGGTGCGAGGCGGGCGTGGAGCCCGCTGGGGGCCGTGGTGGTCATGGCTTCCTCCCGACGGAGCTGGACGGAGGGCGGTGGGGGCGGGCGACGTGAGCAGCGCGGGCCGGGCGCGCGGCGTGCGTCCGGGGCACCGGGAAGCCGCGGGCCGTGGCCGCCGCCGCATCCCCTTCCGTGCCCGCCGCCACGCCCGCCGCCGTTCCCGCCGCGAGGCCTGAGGCCGGGCCCGCTGCGGCACCCGACGGAGCACCCGACGCGGCATCCGACGCACTGTCAGGAGCGCTGGAGGGCGCGGGCCAGGGTCCCTCCGCGAGCGGCGCGAGCGCCCGTACCCCCGGCGTGACCGCGCGCACCGCGCTCGCCAGTGCGCCCCCGGTCCCCATCTCCACCGCGAGCGCGGCGCCGTTCAGGCCCGAGGGCAGCACGGTGGGCAGCGAGAAGGCCTTGACCAGGCAGTGGGCCAGCGCCTTGGGCAGGTCGGTGCGCGCGTCGTGGAGGCGTCCGGCCACCGCCGAGAAGACCGGGCGGCGGGGCGGCTCCCAGCGCAGCTGCCGCGCGTACCACTCGAACGCGGCGGCCTCCTCGGCCAGGCCCGGATGGTGGCTCATGAACGGCAGCCGCAGCCGCTGGTAGGGCACGCCCATCGCGGCGGCACGCCGCTCCGCCGCCTCCAGATCGGGGAGCGGGCCCGAGACCACCGTCTCCCCGGCGTGGTTGACGCAGGCCAGTACGGTCCGGGCCGCGTCCGGGCCGGCCTGGCCGAGCAGGCGTCTGGTCTCGAAGGGGCCGGAGGCGAGCAGGGTCATGCCTCCGCCGTGCGAGGTGAGCAACTGCCCGAGGCGACAGGCGAGTCGGGCACCGTCCGCCACCGAGCAACTGCCGACGGCGGTCAGCGCGGGGATCTCCCCGAAGCTGACGGAGACGAACCGGCCGGCGATCAGCCCGTCCTCCTCCAGGGCCCGGTGCACGGCCAGGCAGACGCCGAACTGGGCGAGTTGGAGCGTGCCGGGCATCTCCGAGGCCAGCTCCCGGGCGCTCGGCGGGGTGGCCGCCGCGAGCCTGGGGCCGAGCGGCGCCACACCGAGTTCGGCGACGGCCCGGTCCGCCTCCTCGAACACCTCGGCCAGGGCGCGCCGCAGGGAGGGTGCCGCGGGCAGGGCCCGGAGCAGCGGCCCGAGGCCGAAGTCGCCCTGGCCGGGGAAGAGGTGGACGGTGGCCGCCCGGGCGGCCACGGGCCGTGGTGCCTTGCTCATCGCGGAGTTCCCTCCCATCCGGGGCGCGCACCTCGGCACACCCGGTCACCTCGATGGTGCGACCTGCCGGGCGCCCCGTGCGGCTTCCCCGGTCACTGGGGCGTCAAGAGTTCCGCCCCGTCAATTCCCGCCCGTTTTGCCCACCTTGCCCACCCGATGCCCTAACCTCTTCGTAGGCGTGCGGAGTCGTGCGGCGCCCAGGCCTCGTGCCGCGGTGACCGCTGCCGCGCGCCCGCGCACACCGCGGCCCTCCCGGCGACGGCCGCGGCAGCTCCGACGACCCGTCGAGGAGGTGCAGGCGGGTGGCAGTCCACCGCGTCCCGAACGTCCGTCTCCGAGAACTCCTGCTCGAATCCCGCTGGACCGGTGCCCAGTTGGCCCGCGCGGTCAACCGGATCGGCGCCGAGTCCGGCCTACGGGGCGTCGCCTACCAGCGCGCCTCGGTCCACCAGTGGCTGACCGGCACCCAACCCCGGGGCCCGGTCGCCCACTTGGTCTGCGCCGCGCTCACCGAACGCCTCGGCCGCCCGGTCAGCCCGGCCGAGGCCGGCTTCGAGGGAAGCCGCGCCGACAGCGGCGCGAACGGCGCACCTCCCGCCAACCCCCGTTCCCTGCTCACCCACCTGGCCACCGCCGCCCTCAGCCCCGACCGGGGCGGCAGCGTGCTCGCCTACCAGCCGGCCGCCGGGGCCCGACTGTCCGCCGAAGCCCGGACGGCGGAGCGGGCGCCCGCCCTCCCGTGCCCCGCCGCTCCACCTGGCCCGTTCCCAGACGACGGCCACCCGCCGCCGGACCCCCACGTCCTCACCCTCCTCCTGCCCGTCTTCTCCTCCGCCGACCTGATCCGCGGCGGCGGCCACGCCCGCACCGCACTCGCCGCCTTCCTCTCCTCCGCCGTCCCCGACATGCTCGCCGCCGCGTCCTCGCCCGTGCGGCACACGGAGGTGCTGGCGGCCGCCTCGCGGCTGAGCTACCTCTGCGCGTTCATGCACTTCGACGACGAACTCAACGGCCTGGCCCTGCACTTCTACCGCTTCGGCCTGGAGCTGGCCCGCCAGTGCGGCGACCTGACGGCCCAGGCCATGACCCTCCGGGCGATGGCCGCCCAGGCCTACGAACTCCACCACCCGCGGGAGAGCCTCGACCTGGCCCGGGCGGCCGCCGGCATCCGCCTCCCCGCCTCCGCGATCCGCGTGCGGGCCTCCGTCCTCGGCCAGCTCGCCCTCGCCGAGGCCGCCACCGGCGACCGCGCCGCCGCCCGCCGGCACATCCACGAGGCCTTCGACCTGCTCCCCCGCATCGAGGGCCCGGCCCCTCCGGTCGGCGACTACCACCGCGCGGCCTGGGACCACCACCACGCCCTGGTGCAGGCCGAGTCGGGCGATCTCGGCGGAGCCATCAAGTCCCTGGAGACCTCCGCCGCGCGCCGCCCCCGCACCGAGACCCGCTCGCACGCCCTGGTCCTCGCCAAGCTGGCGGAGCGTCAGCTCACCGCCGGCCGCCTCGACGCCGCCTGCTCCACCTGGCACCAGTTCCTGGACGTCTACCCCCACCTCTCCTCCCGCCGCGCCCACTCCGCCGCCGCCCGCCTGCACCGCGGCCTGCTCCCCCACCGCCGCCGCCACCCCGCCGACCACCTCCTCCAGCGCGCCACCGCCCTCCGGCTCCCCTCGTGACGGCGACCCGCCGTCGGTGTCGTCCGGGGCCGGTGCGATGCTGGCCCGATGTCGAACGAACTGGTGCGGATGCGGGAGTCGGCCGCCGCCTGGCAGGAGCTGCGGCACGAGCGGGCCGTCGGCGCGGACGGGTACGAGTACGACCGCAACGCGGCGCGGCGGGCGCAGGTGCTCTGGGCCCTGCAGTACGACCGGCGGCCGGGAGACCTGGAGTTGGTCCGCTGGCTCGCCGGGCAGGAGGCGGAGTGCCGACGGGAGGCACCGTTCCAGGGACTGACCGAGGAGACCACGCTGGCCGGACTGCTGCTCGCCGAGTACCGGGTGGTCGAGGACGTCTGGCAGCAGTGGGAGATCAAGCGGGCCAACTTCGACACCTGGTGCGGCTACGACGTCCAGGCGGTCTGCGCGGCGGGCGTGGAGGCCACTCTCGCCCACGTCCGCGCGGGCGAACACCCGGAGCGGGAGGCCCTGCTGGAGCGGCTGCTCGGCGAGGACGGGAAGCCGTGTGTCTCCGAGCAGGAGGTGACCGACTGGTTCCCGTTCATACGCAGGCGCTTCCCGGTCGACCCGGCGGAGGAGGACCCGATCACCCTGGTCGAGCGCGCCCGGATGAGCGGCGAGACCGAGCGCGCCCGGGAGTTGCTGGACGCCTGGGCCACCGGGCAGGAGCGGGACGCGGACACCCTCCGCGAACTCCGCTACCACCTGGCCGAGTTGGGTGACTTCGCAGAGGCGGCTCGGGTACGGCGCGAGTCCCTGTCGTTCGCCGAGGGCGCCCGCGACCGGGCCTTCGGCTGGCAGGACCTGGCCGGGCTGGAGCGCCGGGCCGGGCAGCACCCGGCGGCCTGGGAGGCGCTGACCGAGTGCCGCCGGGCCCTGACGGACGTCCCCGAGTGGTGGGAGTACGGCCTCGGCCGGACGTACGTCGAGGAGCTCTTCCTCCTCGCGGGCAGCGCCGACGCCACCCTCGCCCCCGCCGTCTTCGCCGAGGCCGACCGGCAGGCCGCCGAGATACCGCCCCTCGCACTGGTCACCCTCCGGGCCGCCGTCGCGGCCGCCGCCCACGTCGGTGACGCGGCCCGCGAAGAGCACTACCGGACCCTCGCCGCACAGGAGCAGCAGCGCATCGACGACGGCTTTCCCGACGAGGACTGAGCCCCCTCGGTCAGGCGCCGGGCCGAGGTGCGTCTCGGCCCGGGCCGCGCCCGCCCCCGCTCAGGCGCCGGGCCGAGCCCGCGTCAGAAGGGCGTCGGCCATCTCGGTGATCAGCTCCCGGCCCTCGACCACCGCCAACCAGTCGGTGGGGAGGGCCGCCGCGCCGTACAGGGCACCGACCAGGTTGCCGCAGACCGCCCCGGTGGAGTCGCTGTCGCCGGAGTGGTTGACGGCGAGCAGCAGGGCCGAGCGGGCGTCGGTGGTGGTCAGGGCGCAGTACACCGCGATGGCCAGGCACTCCTCGGCGATCCAGCCCAGTCCGACCCGTTCGACGGCCTCCGCCGACGGCGGGCCCTCGGCGGCGATGCGCACCGCCCGGTCCAGGGCCTCGACGGTCTCCGCCGCGTTCGGGTGGCGCTCCAGCGTCTCGACGGCCGCGGCGAGCGCCTCGGGCAGCGGCAGACCGGCCGCCACCCGGTCGACCAGGGCGGCGAAGGCGCCGGCCGCCAGTTGGCCGGTGGGGTGGCCGTGGGTCAGTTGGGCGCACTGGGCGGCCAGTTCGAAGGACGCGTCGGGGCCGAGGCCGAGCAGGCCGAAGGGGGCGGAGCGCATCACGGTGCCGCAGCCCTTGGAGTGCCCGTTCACCGGCCCGACCTGCCCGGTCGCGACCGGCGGGACGAACTCCGGGTGCTCCTCCAGTCCGCTCAGGCAGGCGTTGCCGGGGGCCCGGCGGGCGTAGAGGAAGGCGTGCGCCAGCAGGGGCGATGCGGGCTGCGGGCCCGGGCCCTCCCGACGCTGGGTCAGCAGCCAGTGCCGGTAGGAGCGGTGCAGGTCGGCCGGGGTGCCGCCGGCCAGCAGGCCCTCGACGGTGAACAGGGTCATCTGGGTGTCGTCGGTGATGTCCCCGGCCCGGTCGCCCGGGCGGTCGGCGGCCCGCAGGCCGGTCACGCCCAGGGGGCCGTAGTCGTCGCGGATGCGGTCCAGGCGGCGGAACTCCACCGGCCAGCCCAGCGCGTCGCCGAGGGCGCCGCCGAGCAGGGAGCCGTGCACGCGGTCGGAGGGGGAAATGGTCATCCGCAGACGGTACGCGGTGGGCGCTCCGGAGCGGGAGTGATTTCCGTGACCTGCCGTCAGGGGGCGGACCGGACGTCCACGCCGAGGGCGGTGAGCCCGGCGACCACCGGGTGCAGGGGGGCGGCGTCGGTGAGCACGGCGGTGACCTTCTCCCAGGGGAGGACCCGGTACGGGGAGGCGGTGCCGAGCTTCTCCGAGGAGGCCAGGACGTAGGTGTCGGCGGCCCGCCCGGCGAGGGCGCGCTTCATCGCGGCCTCGTCGGCGTCGGCGGTGGTCAGCCCGGCCTCGGGGTGGACGCCGGTGACGCCGAGCAGGCAGAGCTCGGCGGAGACGTTCTGGGCGGCCTCCACCGCGGCGGCGCCGCAGGTGACGGCGGAGTGCTTGAAGACCCGGCCTCCGAGCAGGTAGATCTCCGCACCCTGATGGTCGATCAGGGCGGTGGCGACGGTCGGACTGTGGGTGATGACGGTGCAGCCGAGGTCCTTGGGGAGGGCCCGGGCCACCGCGAGGGCGGTGGTGCCGCCGTCCAGGATGACCGAGCCGCCCGGCCGGACCAGCGCGGCGGCCGCGGCCGCCACCCTCCGCTTGCCGTCGGGGGCGACGGCCTGCCGCGCCCCGTAGTCGGCCACGGCCGGGGAGACCGGCAGCGCGCCGCCGTAGACCCGCTGGCACAGCCCCTCGGCCGCGAGGTCGCGCAGGTCGCGGCGGACGCTGTCCTCCGAGATGCCCAGGTCGACGGCGACCTCCTTGGCCACCACCTTGCCGGTGCGGGCGAGCAGTTCCAGCAGGTGGTCGCGCCGTTCGGCAGCCAGCATCCTCGTTCCTTCCTGTTCTTGCACGATTCTGCATGTATCGTAACCGCCATGACCGAACAGCCGACACCCGGCCCTCCGCTGCCCGGCACCGACACACCCGACCACCGCGGCCGCACCGGTCTCCACCTGGCCGGCCGTGACCTCGACCGCAACGCCGGCGTCCGGGTCCGCGAGGTCGAGCTCACCTCCTGCGGCTGGCACGTCCTGCGCCGCACCACCTTCGACTACCGGCGCCGGGACGGGCGTTGGGAGAGCCAGCAGCGCGAGACCTACGACCGGGGCAACGGCGCGGTGGTCCTGCCGTACGACGCGGAGCGCGGCCTCGTGCTGCTCACCCGGCAGTTCCGCTACCCCGCCTACGTCAACGGCCACCCGGACGGGATGCTGATCGAGGCGGCGGCGGGCCTGCTGGACGCGGACGACCCGGAGACCGCGGTCCGCCGGGAGAGCGCCGAGGAGCTCGGCGTCGAACTCGGGCCGCTCACCCACCTGTTCGACTCCTACATGAGTCCGGGCTCGGTCACCGAACGCCTGCACTTCTTCGCCGCCCCCTACACCGCGGCCGACCGCACCGGCACCGGCGGCGGCCTGGAGGAGGACGGCGAGGACATCGAGGTCCTCGAAGTCCCCTTCACCGAAGCCCTCGCGATGACCCTCGACGGCCGGATCTCCGACGGCAAGACCGTGATGCTGCTCCAGTGGGCAGCCCTGCACGGCCCGTTCCGGCCGACCTGACGCCGGGGTCATCAAACCGACGGCCTGACACCGAGGGGCCTGACGTCACCTCAGGCCGGCGGGAGCAGCGGCAGCGGCGCGTCCGGCGGGGTGCGCAGGACGGCGGTGGCGAGGTCGGTGAGGCGCTGGCCGCGGGAGCGGGCGGAGCTGCGGAGGAGTTCGAAGGCCGCGTCCGGGGTGGTCGAGAGGCGGTGGGCCAGGAAGCCCTTGGCCTGTTCGATGACCACCCGGTTGGCCAGGGCGGTCCTCAACTGCTCGGCGGTACGCGCCTGGTGGCGGGCGGTCTGCTCGCGCAGCACGCCGATCGCGGTCACCTCGGCGAAGGCCCGCAGCACCCGCAGCGGGTCCGGGGCCAGCGCCGCCTCGGAGTCGGCGTAGAGGCCGAGCCCGCCGAGCACCCGCTCGCGGTGCCGCAGCGGCAGGCCGACTGCTGCCCGGGCCCCGGAGCGTCCGGCGGCGGCGGCGAACAGCGGCCAGTCCACCGGGTCCCGGCCGGCCAGGAAGCGGGCCTCGCGGCCGCTGCGCAGGCAGGCCACCGCCGCCCCCTGGCCGCTCTCGGCCTCCACTCCGCCGAGCAGCCGGGCCCGTCCGTCCGTCGCGGCGGCGCAGTGCAGGCTTCCGCCGGTGCCGGTCAGCACCACCGCCACCGAGGCGACGGAGGCGACCGAGGCCATCGAGAGGAGGCCGGCGGCGCACTCGGCGAGCCGGCCGAGGTGTCCGACCACGTCGAAGTCCTCACCGAAGGTGTCGGCCAGCTCGACCAGCGCGCGCAGCACCCGCTCGTCACATCCCGCCAAGGCGCACCTCCCGCCGCCCGGTCACCGACCACGCGGTCGCCGGACACCCCGCAACCGGCCGGCCGCCCGCCCGCCACCGTCGCTCCCGCCGCCGACATCGGGTCCTGTCCTGCTGGTCGGGCCGGTCCATCCGTCCACCTCCGGGTCCGTGGCGCACTGCGGCCTGACGGCCGGTCACCATCCCTACCAGCAGGCTGCTCACCATCCCATCGGATGATCAGGGTGGGCCGGGTGCGTTCGCGGGGCCCGTCACCACGGCGGGCAGCGCCGGGGCTCGCACGCACGCCTCCCGCGCCGCCGGTGCGCCGGTCGGATCTCGGACACCGGCGGCCGGGCGGGTGCTCCGGTCCGGAGCCGTGCGCTCCGCCGAACCGGCGATGTGCGCCCGCCCGCCGGCCGGTCCCGACGGGCGGCCGCCCGGCCGGGAGAACGCTCCCCCACGACACCGTTGCCGTCGGCAAATGCCACGAACCCACCGCCGCCGGACCCACCAGCAGCGGATCCGACGATCAGTCGCACACGATGCTCCCGAGCACTCCCGTCCGTCCCGTGCTCCTGGCATGCGCCCGCCGAATCCGGCCAACCCCGTCAGGACCACTGGCGAGTTGCGCACCGGCCCCCCCAGACTCTCGGTGGGCGGTTCACCCCCGGCCCGGACCGGATTCCCGAGGCACTCCCTCGGCCCGCGTCCCGGCCCCGCTGGACCTTCGCCCCGCGCTCTCTCGCCGGCACCCGGACCCCGTGCCGTTCTTCCCGGCCCAGCGCCCCTCCCCCGCGCCCGGTCCGGTGCCGTCCTCCGTCAGCCACGCGCCCTGGAGCGATCCGATGGACATGCGCTACGAGGCGTACTCCTACGCCGATCCGGTCTTCTACGACTCACCGGTCCAGTGGGCCGCCCGCGAGGAGTTCCCCGCGACCGCCGAGCCCGCACCGCCCGGTTGGGTGAGCAACCTGCGCGAGGTGTGGGTGGGCCACCGGCCCGCGGACCTGCCGATCCCCGAGCAGGGGTGGAAGGTGCACGTCTCCGCCCGCCCGGAGAACGCCCAGCGCATCCTGGACGTGGTGCGCCCGTACTGCCACGCGAACGGGCTGGCCTTCAAGTTCCTCCGGAGCCCGGTCCTGGTGCAGACCCAGAACGCCAAGTACGCCGCCCGCGGCTCCAGCGGCAAGTTCATGACGCTCTACCCGGTGGACGACGGCCAGTTGGGCCGATGTCTGACCGAGCTGGACGAGGCGCTGGACGGTGCCCCCGGCCCGTACGTGCTCAGTGACCTCCGCTGGCGCAGGGGGCCGCTCTACCTGCGCTACGGCGCGTTCACCGAGCAGTTCTGCCGCAACGAGGAGGGCGAGCTGGTGCTCGCGCTGCGCGAACCCTCCGGCCGGCTGCGGCCGGACGTGCGAAGGGCCGCCTTCGACCTGCCCGACTGGGCACCGGTGCCGGAGGTCCTGCGCGAGACCGTCGCCGGGGCCGGCCGCGCCAGCCACGACGACGAGTTCCCGTTCACGGTGGAGCGGGCGCTGCACTTCTCCAACGGCGGCGGCATCTACCTGGCGCGGCCGGCGGCGGGCGGCGGCCCGGTGGTGCTCAAGGAGGGCCGCCCGTACGCGGGGCTGGACCAGCGCGGCGAGGACGCCGTCACCCGGCTCACCCGCGAGCAACGGGTGCTGGAGACGCTGGCCGGGCTCGACTCGGTGCCCGCCGTGCTCGGCGACCTGACGGCCTGGGAGCACCGCTTCCTGGTGCAGGAGTACGTCGAGGGCGAGGGCCTGCACAAGTGGTTCGGGCAGCGTTACCCGCTGGTGCACCCCGGCGCCGACGCGGCCACCGTCACGGCCTACCGGGACGAGGTGCTCGCGGTGCTCGGCGAGGTGGAGCGCGGGATGCGCGCCATCCACGGCCGGGGCATCGTCTTCGGCGACCTGCACCCGCGCAACCTGATCGTCCGCGACGACGGCTCGGTGGTCTTCGTCGACTTCGAACTCGCCTCCCCCGCCGAGGCGTTCGTCCGCCCCGCGCTCGGCGCGGCCGGGTTCGCCCCGCCGGCCGGCCTGACCGGCTTCGCCATCGACGAGCACGCGCTGGCCGCGCTGCGGCTCTGGGCCTTCCTGCCGCTGCTGCCGCTCAGCGTGCTGCACCCGGCCAAGGGCACCGCCCTGGTCCGGGAGGCCGAGGCGCGGTTCGACCTGCCTGCCGGCTACCTCTCCTTCCCTGCCTGCTCCGATCCGGCCCAGGAGCTCGAACTCGCCGCTGTGGAGGCGCTGTTCGACGGTGAGACGGCGAGCTGGCCCCGGCTGCGCGAGGAGCTGGTGGCCGCGATCACCGCGAGCGCCACCCCCGAACGGGAGGACCGGCTCTTCCCGGGCGACCCGGCCCAGTTCACCCACGACGGGCTCGGCCTGTCCTACGGTGCGGCCGGGGTCCTGTGGGCGCTGCACGCCGTCGGGGCCGAACCCGCCCCGGAGCACCTGGCCTGGCTGCTCGACGCGGTGCGGCGGGAACCCTGCCGGCCCGGCCTGTTCGTCGGCGCGCACGGCACCGCCTGGGCGCTGGAGCGGCTCGGCCACCGGGACGCCGCGCTCGACCTGCTCCACCGCCTGGAGAAGGACGACCCCGAGGGCCGCGGCGCCGACCTCTCCTCCGGCGCGGCCGGCATCGGCCTGGCCCAGCTGCACTTCGCCCGGCTGACCGGCGACCGCGAGCTGTTCACGGCCGCCGCCCGGAGCGCCGACCAGGCCGTCCTGGCCCTGCGGCTGGGCGGGCCCGCCCCGAAGGGCGCCCGCGCCGGGCTGCTGCACGGGGCGAGCGGCACCGCGCTGCTGCTCCTGGCGCTGCACGAGGAGACCGGCCGGCCGCAGCTGCTCGACCTGGCCCGCGCCGCGCTCGACCGGGACCTGGAGCGGTGCGTCCTCGCCGAGGACGGCACGCTCCAGGTCGACGACGGCAGCCGGGTGTTGCCCTACCTGGAGGCCGGCAGCGCGGGCATCGCCGCGGTGGCCCGGGCGCTGCTGGGGCTGCGCCCGGACGAGCAACTGGCCGAACGGGTCGGCCTGATCCGGGCGGCGGCGGAACCGGAGTTCATCGTCCAGCCGAACCTCTTCAACGGCCGCGCCGGGCTGATCGCCCTGCTCGCGCAGGAACGTTCCACCGACGGCCGGACGGACGACCGCACCGAGGAGCTGATCGCCCGTCACGTCCGCCGCCTGGCCTGGCACGTGCTGCCGCACCGCGGACACCCGGCCTTCCCCGGTGAGCAGCTGCTGCGCCTGTCGATGGACCTGGCGACCGGGACCGCGGGCGTGCTCACCGCCCTGGCCTCGGTGTACGACGGAACCGCACCGATGCCCTTCTGGCCCTGAGGCACCCGAGGGCCCCTGCTGCCCTCGCGCTCCTCGCGCCCTTCGCTCCGACGGGCCTCCGGGCCCGCGGCCCCGTCGCGGCCGGGTCATGCCGCCCCACCAGTTTCCGGCGACCGCCGGGAAGCCCACGCTCCACCCAGTACCGAAGGAGACAGCCATGGCGATCCTCGACCTGCAGGCCCTGGAGACCCCCGAGGAGACCACCGAGTACCGCTCGGTCATCAGCTCCCTGTCCGTGGTGAACTGCACCAACAGCACCGTCAGCACGGTGCTCTGCGTCTGATCCACCCCCGCCGGCCGTGCGGTCCGCCGCACGGCCGGCTCCGGCGTTCCCGCTCTCCGTCGCTGCCACCCAGGAGCGCCCGTGCCGCTGCCGCGCACCTCCCGTCCCTCGCCCCTCCGTCCGGTCCTCCGACTGGGCCGCCGCTGGACCGCGCTGCTGGCCCTCGCCGTGGCCGCCAGCACCACCTGCACCCTGCTGCTGCCGCGCACCCTGGCCCGCGCGGTCGACCGCACCCTGGCCGGTGACGACCACCGGGCGGGGATGTCCGCCGGGGCCCAACTGGTCCTCCTGGTCGCGGTGTTCGCGCTCGCCGAGTCGGCCGCCCAGTTCGCCGCGCCGCGCGGGGCAGCCGCCGTCACGGCCGCGCTGCGGGGGGCGACGGTGCGCCACCTGGCCGCCGCCGGGCCCGGCCCGGTCGGCTCCCGTACCGGCGAGCGCCCGGCGGCCGGAGACCTCGCGGCCCGGCTGACCGGCAGCGCCCCGCTGGCCGGGCTGGCCGGCGCCGCCGTGGTGTACACCGCCGCCCAGCTGGTGACCGGACTCGGCGCCGTGGCGGGGCTGTTCCTGCTCGCCCCGTGGCCCGCCCTCGCCTTCCTGGTGGCCGCCCCGCTGGGGTGGTGGCTGGTGCGCCGTCAGGTCGGCCGCACCGCCCGCCACGGCGAGGCGTACCAGGTGGCGCAGGGCGAGATCGCCAACCGCCTGGTCGAGGCCCTCCGGGGCGCGCGGAGCATCCGCGCCGCCGGCTCCGAGGAGACCGAACTCGCCCGTGTGCTCGGCCCGTTGCCGGAGATGTCGCGACACGGTCACGGCCTCTGGTCCAGCCAGCGCGAGACCGCCTGGAAGGTCGGGCTGCTCGCGCCCGCCACCCACGTGGCCGTCCTGGCCGCCGCCGGGGCCGAGCTGGCGGCCGGGCGGCTGAGCCCCGGCGGACTGGCCGCCGCGCTGGCCTACGCGACCGTCGGGCTGGGCGGGTTCGGCGCCGCCCAGAGCCTGTTGGACCTGGCCCGGGCCCGATCGGGCGCGGTCCGGATCGCCGAACTCACCGCCGCACCGGCGCCGTTGGCCGGAGTCCGGCCACTGCCGGCCGGGGCGGGCCGCCTGGAGCTCCACGAGGTGGCGCTGGCGCCGCTGCTGGTGGGCCTCAATCTCACGGTGCCGGGTAGGAGTTGGGTCGCCGTGGTGGGATCGGACGACAGCGCGACCTCCGCACTGGCCGCCCTCGCCGCCGGGCTCACGGCCCCCGACACCGGCCGGGTACGGCTGGACGGAGCCGACCTCGGCGCCGTCCGGCCGGACCGGCTGCGCGACGCCGTCGCGGTCGCCTTCGCCGACCCCGTCCTCTACGGCGGAACCGTCGGGGAGGCCCTGGCCCTCGGCCGACCTGCGCCCGGCGAAGGCGAGTTGGAGCGGGCCGCGCGGGCCGCCGGGGCCGACGCCTTCCTGCGCCGCCTCCCCCTCGGCTACCGCACCCCGATGGCCGACGCCCCGCTCTCCGGCGGCGAGCGCCAACGGACCGGCCTGGCCCGGGCGCTCTGCCGCCCCGCCCGCCTCCTCGTCCTGGACGACGCCACCGCGAGCCTGGACCGGGCCACCGAGGACGCCGTCCTGGACGCCCTCGCGGTGCACGCCGCCGGGCGGACCAGGCTCACCACCACCCGCAGCGCCGCGATCGCCGAACGGGCTGACCTGGTGGCGTGGTTGGAGGGTGGACGGATACGGGCGGTCGCCCCGCACCGGGTGCTGTGGGCACGGCGCGAGTACCGCGCGCTGTTCACCGTCGAGACCCCCGACGGACCTACGCCACCGACAGCTGCGCCCCTTCCGCCCGCCGAGCAGCCCGCCGCCGCACCGTCGGCCGAATCCGCCGTCCAGCCGTCAGTCGCGCCGGGGAGCCGCCGATGACCGCCTCACCCCGCCCCGCGCTCACCCTGCTCCGCTCCGCCCTCACCGGCAGCACCCGGGAGCTGGTGGCCCTGGCCGGCTGGACCGTGCTCTCCGCCGCCCCCGCCGCGCTCTCCGGCAAAGCCCTCTCCCTCGCCGTCGACCAGGGCTTCCTCGCCCACCGCCCCGGCCGGGCGGCCGCCTGGCTGGGCCTCTTCGCCGCCGCCGCACTGCTCTCCGCCTGGTCCACCCGCCGCGCCTACGGCCCGCTCGCCCGGACCGTCGAACCGGCCAGGGACCGGCTGTTGACCACCGCCTCGGCCGGACTGCTGCGCCGTGCCACCGGCGCACGCGGCCACAGCGACGGCGCGGCGGCCCTGGCGGTGGCCCAGGTGACCCGCCAGGTGGAGGCGGTCCGGGACGGCCTGGCCGGTCAACTCCTGCTGGTCTCGCACCTCCTGCTGACCGTCGCGGCCGTCCTGGTGGGCACGGCCGCCCTCGCCCCGGCCGCCGTGCCGCCGGTCGCCGCGCCCCTGCTGCTGGCGCTGCTGACCTTCGCCGCCCTCACCCCCCGGATGGCCCGACGGCAGCGCGAACTCTTCGTCACGGAGGAGGAGTTGGCCTCCTCAACGCTCGACGCCACGACGGCCCTGCGCGACCTGGTCGCCTGCGGCGCCGAGCAGCGGGCCCTCGACCGGATCCTGGCCGACATCGCCGCCAACGAGGCCGCCGGACGCGGGCTGGCCCGCCTCGCCGCCGTCCGCCACCTGCTGGTCGCCCTCGGCGTGCACGGCCCGCTCGCCGTCCTGGTCCTGGCCGCACCCGTGCTGCTGCGCCACGGCCTGACTCCCGGCGGCCTGCTGGGAGCGCTGGCCTACCTGCTCGGCACCCTGGAGCCCGCCGTGCGCCTGCTGATGCAGGGCCTCGGCCCGTCCTGGCTGCGGATGACCGTCGCCGCCGGCCGCCTCGCCGCCACCACGTCCGCCGTCGTACCCCCGGCCCCGCACGCCCACGCCGTACCGGTCCCCGGCGCGCCCGCCCTCGAACTGCGCGGCGCCGCCTTCTCCTACGGGGCCCACGCCGAACCGGTCTTCACCGACCTCGACCTGACGATCGAGGACGGCGGGTCCCTCGCCGTGGTCGGCCCCTCCGGCATCGGCAAGTCCACCCTGGCCGCCGTCGCGGCCGGCATCCTCCCGCCCGACCGGGGCGAGGTCCTGCTCTCCGGTCTGCCCGCCGAAGCGCTGCTCCCGGAGGAGCAGGCCGCCCTTCGCACCCTGCTGCCCCAGGACCCCTACGTCTTCACCGGAACCCTGCGCGCCAACCTCAGCTGGCCCGGCCCGCCCCGCTCCACCCCCGAACTCACCGAGGCCCTGAGCACCCTCGGCGCGGCGCACCTGGCCGACCGGCACGGCGGCCTCGACACCGTGCTCCCGGCCGCCGCCTTCTCTCCCGGCGAGCGCCAACTCCTCGCCCTGACCCGTGCCTTCCTCAGTCCGGCACGCCTGCTCGTCCTCGACGAGGCCACCAGCCACCTCGACGCCGCGGCCGCCCTCCACGTCGAGAACGCGCTGCGCCGACGCCCGGGTGCGATCGTCACCATCACCCACCACCCGTCCCAGGCCGCCCGCGCCGACCGGGTCCTCCACCTCGACCGGACCGCCTGGCGGATCACCGGCTGAGCGGCCGGCACCGGCGGCCGGAGCCGGGAAGGAGCTGCGACATGTCACCCGGACCTGACAGGCTGTCAGCTCCGATGCCGCCCAGGCTCCGAGACGAAGGACGTGCCCACTCATGACCGTCGAGATCCACCCCCGCCCGGTCCTGCGCGGGGCGCTCGCGCTGGCCACCGCAGCCCTGCTCTCGGCCGGCCTGGCCGGCTGTTCCTCCTCCGACGACGACTCCTTCAAGAGCTGGGTGGACAAGGGCGGCAAGGAGCACACCGTCACCCTGGGCACCGACATCCGCAAGCTGATACAGCTCAGCGGCCAGGGCGGTGGCAGCACCGTCATCGCGGGCTGCAAGGAGGTGCTCGACCACGTCGCAGCGGCGAAGGCGTACCGCGAGATTCCCGACGAGACCGCCCAGAAGTACTGGTCCAAGGCGCTGGACGAGACCGAGCGCACCGCCACCAACTGCGTGCAGAACAAGGCGACCGGCCTGACCGGCGGCCCGAAGCTCTCGGAGGCCGCCGAGGCGCAGAGCGCGTACAGCGCGCTGACCATCAGCATCGACCGGCTCTCCAAGACCAAGTCCTGACGGCTGCGGCTCCGTCCGGGCGACTGAACGGAGCACCGCAATGCTGCCGCAACACGGGAACATTCCCCGGCAGGTCTCGGTTCGGCATCCACGTGACGGGCAGCACGGCGCCCGTCGGACCGCTGACGCACCGTGAGACCGACCGATTGGAGTGCTCCATGAGCACCTCGTCCACCTCTCGTCCCGCCGACGCCTCGGGCACCTTCGCCCTGGGCGGCGACCTTCCCGTCAACCGGCTCGGCTTCGGCGCGATGCGCCTCACCGGGCCCGGGGTCTGGGGCGATCCGGAGGACCCGGCGGAGGCGGTGCGGGTGCTGCGCCGCGCGGTCGAGCTGGGTGTGACCTTCATCGACACCGCCGACTCCTACGGCCCGTTCATCAGCGAGAACCTGATCCGCCAGGCGCTGCGCCCGTACGCCGACGACCTGGTGATCGCCACCAAGGGCGGCCTGACCCGGACCGGCCCGAACGGCTGGCACCCGGTGGGCCGGCCCGAGTACCTGCGCCAGCAGGTCGAGTTGAGCCTGCGCCACCTCGGGCTGGAGCGGATCGACCTGTACCAGCTGCACCGGATCGACCCGCAGGTGCCGCTCGCCGACCAGCTCGGCGAGCTGGCGCAGCTCCAGCAGGAGGGCAAGATCCGCCACCTCGGCCTCTCCGAGGTCACCGTGGAGGAGCTGGAGGAGGCCCGCAAGCACGCCACCATCGTCTCCGTGCAGAACCGCTACAACCTGGTCGACCGCAGCTCCGAGCGGGTGCTCGACCACGTCACGGCCGAGGGCATCGCCTTCATCCCGTGGTTCCCGATCGCCACCGGCGAACTCGCGCGCCCGGGAAGCAAGTTGGACTCGATCGCGGCCCGCCTCGACGCCACCCCGGCCCAGCTCGCGCTGGCCTGGCTGCTGCGCCGCTCGCCGGTCGTGCTGCCGATCCCCGGCACCTCCCGGGTGGCCCACCTGGAGGAGAACCTCGGCGGCGCCCTGGTCACCCTGGACGACGCGGACTTCGCCGAGCTCAGCGCGCTGGCCTGACCCACCTCCCCGACCGACAGACACGGAGCACACCCCATGAAGATCGGCATCATCGGCGCGGGCCACATCGGCGGCAACCTCACCCGCCGCCTCAGCGCCCTCGGCCACGAGGTCTCGGTGGCCAACTCCCGTGGCCCGGAGACGCTTTCCGACCTGGCGGCCGAGACCGGCGCCACCCCCGTCCTCGCCACCGAGGCCGCGGCCGGTGCGGAGCTGGTCGTGGTGACCATCCCGCTGAAGAACATCCCCGACCTGCCGGACGACCTGTTCGCCGGCGCGGCCGAGGGCTTCGTGGTCATCGACACCAACAACTACTACCCGCGCAACCGCGACGGCCGGATCGCGGGCATCGAGGACGAGGGCGTCACCGAGAGCCGCTGGGTGGAGCGCCAGCTCGGCCACCCGGTGGTCAAGGCCTTCAACGGCACCTACGCCCAGGACATCCTCGACCGTCCCCTTCCCGCCGGCGACCCGGACCGGCTCGCCCTCCCGGTGGCCGGCGACGACGCGGCCGCCAAGCAGCTGGTCCGCGAGCTGATCGACACCCTCGGCTTCGACAGCGTCGACTCCGGCACCATCGACGAGTCCTGGCGCCAGCAGCCCGACACCCCCGTCTACGGCCTGCGGGCCGGCGTCGAGGCCGTCACCAAGGCGCTCGCCGAGGCCTCCCCGGAGCGTCCGGAGAACTTCCGCGGCTGACCCGCCGTCACTCCCTCCCGGGCCGGGGCGCACCCACGCGTCCCGGCCCGGAGCCGTACCCGGGCGCCCGTGCGGGCCACCGGTCAGGGGGACGGCGGGGCCCCCGCGTCCCCGTCCCTGAGGTGGCCGTCCACGGTCGCGTTCAGGTCGGCCATGAACGCCTCGAACTGCTCCAGCAGCCGGGGCGGGTAGTGCGCCATCGTGGCGTCCAGGCGGCGGCCGAGCGGGCCGAAGAACTCGTCGGCGCGCTCGTGGATGTGCGCGCCGCTGCGCAGGGTGACGATGCGTCGGTCGGTGCGCTCGCGGGCCCGGGTGATGTGCCCCGCCGCTTCGAGGCGGTTGAGCAGCGCGGTGGTGGCGCCCGTGGACAGGGCGATCCGCTCGCTCAGGCGGGCCGGCGACAGCGGGGTGCCGCGCTCCTCGGCGGCGGCGATCTCCAGCAGCGCGGTCGCGTCCGTGGAGTGCAGGCCGAGCCAGGCGGCGAAGCGCCGTCCGAGCTCGGCGTAGTGGCCCCCGTAGACCCGCAGCGATTCGGTCAACCGCTCCCGCTGCTGCGCGACACCGTCGTCCACGGCTTCCTCCATGCCGGCGGCCCTCCGCCGTTCTCTTCCCCGCGGTCCGGGTGGCCGCGCTTTGACAACCTACCGCCCCCGCTTTACCTTCACCATGAAACTACTTCACCATGGAGGTATCTCGCGTGGACAACCCGTCCGCCACCCACGGCGAAACCGCCGGGCCCCACCGTCGGCGCTGGCTGGTCCTGGTCGCGATGCTCGTCGCCGAGGTCATGGACCTGCTCGACGCCTCGATCGTCAACGTCGCCGGGCCCGACCTGGAGGCCTCGCTGGGGGCCGGTCCGACCGGCCTGCAGTGGGTGATCGGCGGCTACACCCTGACCCTGGGCGCCGGGCTGGTGCTCGGTGGCCGGCTCGGCGACCGCTACGGCCGGCGCCGGATGTTCCTGATCGGCCTGACCGCGTTCACCGTCTGCTCGCTGCTCTGCGCCCTCGCGCCCGACACCGGGCCACTGATCGCCTTCCGCCTGCTCCAGGGCACCGCCGGGGCGATGCTGCTGCCCCAGGGCCTGGGCCTGCTGCGGGAGAACTTCTCCGGCCCCGAACTCACCAAGGTCTTCGCGGTGTTCGGCCCCGTCCTCGGAATGGGCGGCATCATCGGCCCCGTCCTCGGCGGCTTCCTGATCGAGGGCGACTTCTTCGGTCTCGGCTGGCGGTCGGTGTTCCTGGTCAACCTGCCCATCGGCCTCGCGGCCCTGCTGGTCGCCGCGAAGTCCGTCCCGGGGCGGCCGGGCGACCGCGGCGTGCGCGTCGACACCACCGGCGCGGCCCTGGTGGCGGCGTCCTGCGCCCTGCTCGTGCTACCGCTGAACCAGGGTCAGGAGGACGGCTGGCCGCTGTGGACCTGGCTGTCGATGGCGGCCGCCGCGACCGGCTTCGCCCTGTTCGCCGCCCAGCAGCGCCGGACGGCGGCGGCGGGCCGCGAACCGCTGGTGACCCCTGGCCTGCTGCGCAAGCCGGCCTTCACCGTCGGGCTCGGCGGCATCGCCCTGTTCTTCTGCGGACTGGTCGGCACCCAGCTGGTCCTGACCCTCTACCTCCAGATCGGCCACCACTACACCGCCGGCGAAGCCGGGCTCGGCAACCTGCCGCTGGCCGTCGGCACCGCGATCGGCGGCGCCGTCAGCGGCGCGTTCCTCGCCGACCGGATCGGCCGCCGGGTGCTGCAGGTCGGGCCCGCGGTGCAGCTGCTCGGCGCCGGGCTGCTCTGGTACGAACTCGACGGCCTCGACGCGGCCCCGTTCTCGATCGTGGACGTCCTCCCCGGTGTGACGATCGCGGGCATCGGCTCCGGGATGGTGATCGCCGCCCTGTTCGGCTTCGTGCTCGCCGCCGTCGACGACCAGGAGATCGGCTCCGCCTCCGGTGTCCTCTCCGCGGTCCAGGCGGTCGGCGGCTCGATCGGCGTCGCCGTCTTCGGCTCGGTGTTCTTCGCCCGCGCCGGGACCGGAGACTTCTCCACCGGCTTCCAGCACGCCCTGCTGGTCCAGGCCTGCCTGCTCGCGGCCTTCTTCGCGATCACCTTCCTGCTCCCCGCCGCGGCCCGGCCCGAGGAGGAGCAGCACGGGGCCCTCCCCGTCTCCGCCGGGACGCGGCAGCCGGTGACCCGTCCTTGACCCCGGCTCCGGGGCGCCGGGATGATGGGCCGTCAGATCTTTGACTCCGCCGTTGGGGGAAGCCGGTCCGAAGCCGGCGCTGACCCGCAACGGTAGGCCGCCGGCCCCGGTCGGTGGCGAGCCCGGACACCCGGCGGCGGAGGTGTGTGCCCACTCCTCCCGTCGTGGTCTGCGGGCCGGAGCCTCGCGGGCTGCCCGGCATCAGGGGCGGCGCCGCCGGGCCCCTGCGTCCAGGCCCGGAAAGGCAGTTCATGCTCGCGCTCCGCCGCTCCCTGGGTCTGCTCGCGATATCCGCGCTCGCCCTCACCGCCGCTCTGCCCGCCACCACCGCCTCGGCGACCGCCGGAAGCGGCGCCACCCTGCGGCCGGACGCCGCCGCGGCCGGATGGCTGGCCCGCCAGTTGGTGAACGGCGACCACCTCGAATCGGTCTTCGACGGCGTCGCCTACCCCGACCAGGGCCTGACCGTCGACGCGGTGCTCGCCTTCGCCGCCTCCCGGAGCTCCGACCAGGCCGCCGCCAGGGCCACCGCCTGGCTGGCCCAGCCCGCCAACACCGCCGGCTACCTCGGGGACGGCACCACCGAGGCCTACGCCGGTGCCACCGCCAAGCTGCTGCTGGCCGCCCAGGTCCGCGGCGCCGATCCGGCCTCGTTCGGCGGGGTGGACCTCCCGGCCCGGCTGCGCGGGCTGCAGGCACCGTCCGGCCGGTTCGCGGACCGCTCCCAGTGGGGCGACTACAGCAACACCTTCGGCCAGTCCCTGGCCGTCCTCGCACTGCACCGCACCCCGGCCGGTGCCCCGGCCGCCGCCGTGGACTTCCTGGCCGGCACCCAGTGCGCGGACGGCGGCTTCCCGGTCGCCCTCGGCCAGAGCACCTGCACCGCCGACCCGGACGCCACCGCCCTCGCGGTCCAGGCACTGGCCGCCACCGGCCGGACCGCGAAGGCGGGTTCGGGCCTCGGCTGGCTGACGGCGCACCAGAACGCGGACGGTGGCTTCGCCGCCGCAGGGGCCACCGCCTCCAACGCCAACAGCACCGGCCTGGCCACCGCCGCCCTGCTCTCGGGCGGCCGCTACGCCGCCGGCCTCAAGGGCTGGTCCAGCCTGGTCAAGCTCCAGCAGGGCTGCTCCGCCACCGCCGTCAGCCGCGGCGCGGTGGCCTACGACGCCACCGGCTTCAACGCCGCCACCGCCAACCGGGCCACCGCCCAGGCCGTGCTCGGCCTCTCCGGCGCCTCGCTGGCCACCCTCTCCGCGCACGGCGCCCGCCCGGACGCCCCCGCCCTCGCCTGCCGCTGACCCGAAGGAGCCCGAGGACCATGCCCACCAGAAGAACCTTCGGCGCGACCGCCCTCGCCGCCGGGCTGCTCGCCGCCTCCGCCGTGGTGACCGCCACCCCCGCCCAGGCCGCCGCCTGCTCCGGCACCTCCGGCGTCACCGTGGTGGTGGACTTCACCGCCGTCGGCGGAGGCATCCAGACCGGCTGTGCTCCGGGCGACCCGGCCAGCGGCCTGGCGGCGCTCACCGGAGCGGGCTTCTCCTACTCCTTCCACCCGCGCTTCCCCGGCTACGTCTGCAAGATCAACGCCCTGCCCACCACCTGCACCGCTCCCAGCGGCTCGGCCTACTGGTCCTACTGGCACGCCCAGCACGGCACCCCCTGGGTCTACAGCACCCTGGGCGCGGGCAGCTACAACCCCGCCCCCGGCGACGTCGAGGGCTGGGCCTTCGGCGCCGGCACCCAGCCGGGCATCACCGCCCCCTGACGCCACGTCATCCGCCGGTGCCCCGGCCGACCGGGCCGCGATCAGTGGGCACCTTTTTTGGCACACCACCACTGTGGATAAGGCAAGTTCCGGAAGAGGGTCGGCCCCCGCCCGACCTGCGGAGCACGGGGCTCCGCAGACCGGGCGGGGGTGGCTCGCGACCGGCGCGATCAGCGGCAGAGGGCCGCGTCGACCGCGTCCACCACCCGCTGCCCGGCGGCCGCGTCCGGGACGGTGGTGACGGTGACGGTCGCGGCCCGGCCGTCCTCGGTGGCGCCGCCCCGGGTGCGGTGGCCCGGGGAGGTGCCGCCGTGGCCCCAGACCAGCCCGCCACAGCTGAGCGGCCGGCTCTGGATGCCCAGGCCGTAGCGGACCCCGGGGCCGAACAGCTCGGCCGGGACGGTGGTGCGCATCTCGGCGAGCTGGGCGGCGGGCAGCAGACGGCCCGTCAGGAGTGCGCCGTAGAAGGCGTTCAGGTCGGAGTTGGTGGACACCACCGCCCCCGCCGCCCAGGCCATCGAGGCGTCCATCGCGGTGTAGTCGACCAGCGGCGCGCCCGGTGCGGTGCGCAGGTAGCCGTGCGGATGGGCCTCCCGGATGGCGGTCTCGCCGACCGCCGGGACGTAGGTGCGGCGCAGGCCGATCCGGTCGATGACCCGCTTGGTGACCTCCTCCCCGTAGGGGCGGCCGGTGACCTCCTGGATCAGCAGGCCGGCCACCAGGTAGTTGGTGTTGCTGTACTCCCAGGAGGTCCCGGCCGCGAACCGGGCCCGCTGCGCCAGTGCCCCGTCGAGGAGTTCACGCGGCTCGAAGTAGCGGTACTGGATGGTGGTGAAGTCGGCCAGCGCGGGGGCGTCCATGTAGTCGGGCAGGCCGCTGCTGTGCTGGAGCAGCTGACGGACCGTGGTCCTCCGTCCGTCGATGCCGTCCCCGCGCAGCAGGCCGGGCAGGTAGGTGTCGACGGACGCGTCCAGGGCGACCTTGCCCTCGGCGACCAGCTGGAGCACCACCACGGCGGTGAACGCCTTGGTGTTGCTGCCGGCCCGGATCTGCCCGTCCACCGGGACCCGGGCGCCGGTGGCCAGGTCGCCGACACCGGCGGTGTAGGTGCGGCTGCGGCCGTCGCGGCCCTTGACGGTGGCCAGGGCGGCGGGCATCCCGTCGTCCTTCACCAGCGCGTCGAGGCGCTGCTGCACGACGTCCGGGCGCGGCCCGGCGGAGGCCTCGGCCGGGGCCGGGGCGAAGGCGGTCAGGGCGAGCCCGGCGGCGGCGGTCGCCGTCACGGCGTACCGCAGCCGCTGCAGGGCGTGTTGGTTCATCAGGACTCCACTGGTGCGGGGGAACTGTGCGGGGGGCGGGGGTCAGCGGCAGAGCGCCGCGTCCACCACCTGCTCCACGCGCTTCGCGGTCTCGGGGTTCGGGATGGTGGTCACCGCGACGTTGACGGCCCGTCCGTCCTCGGTGGCGCCGCCGACGGTCTCGAAGCCCGGGATCGCCCCGCCGTGGCCCCAGGCGAGGCCGCCGCAGGAGAGCGGTCGGCTGACCAGCCCGAGCCCGTAGCGGGCACCGGGGCCGATCGCCTCGGCGGGGACGGTGGTGCGCATCTCGGCCAGCTGGGCCGCGGGCAGCAGGCGGCCGGCCAGCAGCGCGCCGTAGAACCGGTTGACGTCGCTGTTGGTCGACACGACGGCGCCGGCCGCCCAGCCCCAGGACGGGTCCAGCTCGCTGTAGTCGCGCAGCGAGCCGTCGGCGGTGCGCTGGTACCCCTTGGGGTGGGCCTCGTGGATCGTCCGGTCCCCGGGAGCGGGGAAGTAGGTGTGCCGCAGGCCGATCCGGTCGATGACCCGCTTGGTGATCTCCTCGCCGAGCGGACGCCCGGTGACCTTCTGGATGATCAGGCCCGCCAGCAGGTAGTTGGTGTTGTTGTACTCCCACTGGGTGCCGGGGGCGGAGTGGGCCTTCTGGGCCAGCGCGGCGTCGAGGAGTTCGCGCGGCTCGTAGTAGCGCCCGGGGTCGCTCAGGACCGCGCCCTGGTTCACGTACTCGGGCAGGCCGCTGGTGTGCTGGAGCAGCTGACGGACCGTGATCTTCCGGCCGTCGATGCCGTCCCCGCGCACCAGGCCCGGGAGGTAGGTGTCGACGGACGCGTCCAGGCCGACCTTGCCCTCGGCGACCAGTTGGAGGATCACCACGGCGGTGAACGCCTTGGTGTTGCTGCCGATCCTCACCTGCCCGTCCACCGGCACCTTGGCCTTGGTGACCGCGTCGCCGACACCGGCGGTGTAGGTGCGGCTGCGGCCGTCGCGGCCCTTGACGGTCACCAGGGCGGCGGGCACGCCGTCGTTCTTGACCAGGGCGTCCAGGCGCTGCTGCACGGCGTCCGGCCGTGGGCCGGCGAAGGCCTCGGCCGGTGCCAGGGCCCCGGCCAGCACGGCGGCGGCGGTCGCGGCGGTGACGGCGGCGGCCACCCCTCGGCGGGTGGTGCGGCGGGTGGTGCCGCGGGTCGGGCGGTGCTGCTGCGGTGCGTGCTCGTTCATCGTCGGGCCCCTCCGGTTCGGGCGCCGGACCTCGTCCCGGCGCCCTTCCAGAGGACCATCCGACGGACCGTCAATCCGTCGTCGCCCGGGACGAGATGACCTCCGGGAACGTGCTCCGGGGGCGGGCCCGCCCCCGGGACCGTGGTCCTGGGCCCGTCTCGAAGCCGCTTCCGACATGCGGACGTGCGGGACAGGACCGGCGCGGGGGCCTAGGGTGGGGACCGCAGTCGGTTCGCCCTGACAGCCGGTCAGGTGCGTCGCAAGAGGGAACCCGGTGACGCCTTTCATCTGGCCATTCCGGGACTGCCCCGCAGCGGTGAGTGGGAACGACCGCCGTCACACGCACTGGGCCCGTGACGGGCCCGGGAAGCGACGGCCACTAGGAGTCCGCCCTGTCCAGGACGGACGTGCCCGCGAGTCCGAAGACCTGCCACTGCCCGCGTGCACCCCGCACGCGGTGATCTCGGTGACCTCGTGGGCGGGTCGACGGAACGGACGGGCACATCCTGGTGCCGCGTCCGCACTGTCACACCTCCTCGCCCGCGCGCCCTCCCGGGATCGCAGCGCGACTCGCGAAGGAGAGTCTCCGTGACCACCAGCACCACCGCCTCGCAGGCCACCGTCCACGGCTACCCCCGGCAGGGGCCGAACCGTGAGCTGAAGAAGGCGATCGAGGGCTACTGGAAGGGCACCGTCACCGCCGACGCCCTCCACTCCACCGCCGCCGAACTCCGGTGCGCCAACTGGCGCAGTCTCGCCGGCGTGGGCATCACCGAAGTCCCCACCGGGGACTTCTCGTTCTACGACCACGTGCTGGACACCACCGTGGCCGTCGGCGCGATCCCGGCCCGTCACCGTGCCGCCGTGCAGGCCGACCCGCTGGACGGCTACTTCGCCATGGCCCGTGGCAACCAGGACGTCGCTCCGCTGGAGATGACCAAGTGGTTCGACACCAACTACCACTACCTGGTGCCGGAGTTGGGTCCGGACACGGTCTTCGCGGCGAACTCCGCCAAGGCGGTCGGCGAGCTCCGCGAGGCGATCGCGCTCGGCCACAAGGGCCGCCCGGTCCTGCTCGGCCCGCTGACCTACCTGCTGCTCGCCAAGCCCGCACCCGGCGTGGCCTCCGACTTCCAGCCGATCACCCTGCTCGACCGCCTGCTGCCGGTCTACGCCCAGCTGCTGGCCGAGCTCAAGGCCGCCGGCGCCGAGTGGGTCCAACTCGACGAGCCCGCCCTGGTCCAGGACCGCACCCCGGCCGAACTCAACGCCGCCACCCGGGTGTTCCGCGACCTCGGCGCGCTGACCGAGCGTCCGAAGATCCTGGTCACCACCTACTTCGACCGGGTCGGCGACGCTCTGAAGGTCCTCGCCAAGGCCCCGGTCGAGGGCGTCGGCCTCGACTTCACCGGCCCGGCCGCCGCCAACCTGGCCGACCTCGCCGCCGTCGGCGGCCTGCCCGGCAAGCGCCTGGTCGCCGGAGTGGTGGACGGCCGCAACATCTGGATCAACAACCTGGAGAAGTCGCTCGCGACCCTGGCCACCCTGCTCGGCCTGGCCGACCGGGTGGACGTCGCCCCGTCCTGCTCGCTGCTGCACGTCCCGCTGGACGCCGCCGCCGAGCCCTACATCGACCCGCAGATCGCCCGCTGGCTCTCCTTCGCCCGCCAGAAGACCACCGAGGTCAGCCTGCTCGCCCGCGGCCTGCGCGAGGGCGCCGACACCATCGCGCCCCAACTCGCCGCCAACCGCGCCGACCTGGCCTCCCGGGCCGGCTCCCCGATCACCCACGACCCGGCCGTCCGGGCCCGGGTCGCGGCCACCACCGAGGCGGACGCCCACCGCGGGCAGGCCTACCCGGAGCGGGCCGCGGCCCAACGGGCCAGGCTCGCCCTGCCGCTGCTGCCCACCACCACCATCGGCTCCTTCCCGCAGACCGCCGAACTCCGCATCGCCCGGGCCGACCTGCGGGCCGGCCGGATCGACGCGGCCGCCTACCAGGAGCGGATGCGGGACGAGGTCCGCGAGGTGATCGAGTACCAGGAGAAGGCCGGCCTCGACGTCCTGGTCCACGGCGAGCCCGAGCGCAACGACATGGTCCAGTACTTCGCCGAGCAGCTCACCGGCTACCTCGCCACCCAGCACGGCTGGGTGCAGTCCTACGGCACCCGCTACGTCCGCCCGCCGGTGCTGGCCGGCGACATCTCCCGCCCGACCCCGATGACCGTCGAATGGCAGCGCTACGCCCAGTCCCTGACGGACCGTCCGGTCAAGGGCATGCTCACCGGGCCGGTCACCATGCTCGCCTGGTCCTTCGTCCGCGACGACCAGCCGCTCGGCGACACCGCCCGCCAGATCGCCCTCGCCCTGCGCGACGAGGTCACCGACCTGGAGGCCGCCGGAGCCGCCGTCATCCAGGTCGACGAGCCCGCCCTGCGCGAGACCCTGCCGCTGCGCGAGGCCGAGCGTGCCGCCTACCTCGCCTGGGCCACCGAGGCGTTCCGCCTCACCACCTCGGGCGTCCGCGCCGACACCCAGGTGCACACCCACATGTGCTACGCCGAGTTCGGCGAAATCCTCGGTGCCATCGAGGACTTGGACGCCGACGTGATCTCCCTGGAGGCGGCCCGCTCGCACATGGAGGTCGCCCACGAGCTCTCCGGAGCCGGCTACCCCCGCGAGGTCGGGCCCGGCGTGTACGACATCCACTCCCCCCGGGTGCCCTCCGCCGAGGAGGCCGCCGCCCTGCTCCGCGCCGGCCTGGCCGCGATCCCGGCCGATCGGCTCTGGGTCAACCCCGACTGCGGCCTGAAGACCCGCGCCTGGCCCGAGACCCGGGCCTCCCTGGAGAACCTGGTCGAGGCCGCCCGGACGGTACGGGCGGAGCTGACGGCCTGACCGCCCTTCCGGGGCGGGTGCGGGCGGCGCCGTGTACCGCTCGCACCCGCCCCGGAGGGACCGCCGTGACCCCGATCACGGTGCGCCCCAAGCGATCTGACACATCGTTGACGCTCTTGACCGCACCGTGGTCTGATGGACCGCCTTTCCACCCTTGGCGTCAGGGGAAGCCGGTCCGACTCCGGCGCTGACCCGCAACCGTGGACCCGCCCACCGGGCGGGTGAGCCGGAATGCCTGCGCCGGGACGTTCGTCAGCTATACGTGCGTCGTCGCGGACTACGACGCGGTCCAGACGGGATCGCCCGCTCCCCGGGCAGGCCCGTCGGCTGCGCCGGCACCCCTCGTCGACCGACCAGGGAGTCACCGTGAGGGTCAGCAGCAGGAGCAGCGGCAGGGCCGGTCGCGCGGGCGACGGCACGGGCGGTGGCGGGTACGGGGCCCGGAGTCCGGCCTCGGCCCTGCTCGCCAGCCTCCTCGCCGTGACGGCCGCCGCCACCGTGCTGTTCGGCCACCCCGGCAGCGCCTTCGCCGATCCGCCCGCCCGCACGCCCGACCTCGCCAAGGGCGCCCGCTACCTCACCGACCCGGCCCGGCTGCTCGACGGCCACTACCACGAGGCCTTCCCCGACTCCGGGTCCGCCGACTTCGGACTCACCCTGGACACCGCCTTCGCGCTGGCGGCGACCGGCGCCGACGACGCCGCGCTGCTCCGGATCGCCGACTTCCTCGACCAGGGGGGCCGGGACGGCACCGGTTTCACGGTCGACGACTGGACCGGCATCGGTACCGAGGGCGCCGCCGGAGGCTCCCTCGGCAAGGTGGCCCTGCTCGCCGAGACCGTCGGGCGTGACCCGCGCGACTTCGGCGGCCACGACCTGATCGCCGCCCTGGACGGGGCGGTCTGCGCCCGTGCCGACGAGGCACTCGGCTGCGCGGCACCGGGCAACTACACCTGGACCGGCTCGGTCTTCGCCCAATCCCTGGGCGTCATGGCGCAGTTGAGGGCCGGAGACATCCAGGGCGCGGGCGCACCCATCGCCTACCTGCGCAGCCTGCAGCAGCCGGCCGGCTCCTGGCCGAGCCTGATCCCGGCCACCGCCGCCGCCGACGTGGACAGCACCGCGATGGCGCTGATGGCCCTCTCCCTCGTGCCCGGTGACGAGGCGACCAAGGCCGTCGAGCAGGGCCTGAGCTGGCTGGCCGCCACCCAGGCGCCCGACGGCGGCTTCCCCGGCGCCGCCGGGAACTCCACCAACTCCGCCGCCCTGGCGGTCCAGGGCCTGAGCCTGCGCCAGGACCTCTACGCGGCACGGGTCGGCAAGGCCGTCGAGTTCCTGGCCGACCGGCAGAACCCCGACGGCGGCTTCGACGTCGCCTCCGCCGGACAGCCGGGCTCGGACGTCCGGGCCTCCGCCCAGGCCCTCGGCGGGGTCACCGGGAGGTCCTTCGGCACCCTCCGGCGAGTCCCCGGCACCACCCCCACGGACCCGGGCACCTCACCGTCGCCGTCCGCCTCACCCTCGCCCTCGCCGTCGCCCTCGCCGTCGCCCTCGCCCTCGCCCTCAGCTTCCGAATCGCCGTCCCCGTCCGCCTCCCCCTCTGCCTCGGCTTCGGCATCGGCATCGGTCTCCTCGTCGCCCTCCCCCTCCCCGAGCGACCCCGCCTCGCCCACCCCCGCCCCCAGCACCAGCACGCCGCTCCCTACCGCGACGAGCCCGGCGGGCGTGGCCCCGGACCAGAGTGGACCGCCGACCACGAACCTGGCCCGGACCGGCACCCGAGCACTCGAACTCCTCGCCCCCGCAATCCTGTTGACGGTAGGTGGTGCCGCGATCCTGGTCGCCCTCCGCCGCAGGACCGCCTCGCCCTCCGGGAAGCACCGGTGATCCGCCCCGCACGCCCACGCCGCCCCGGCCTGCCCGGCACCGCCGCCGGGGCCCTCCTCGCCCTGGCCCTCGGCTGGAGCGCGACCCCGGCCGCCGCCACGCCCCTGCCGCTGGACCAGTGCACGACCACCAGCGGCGTGGTGCTCGCGGTCGACTTCGGGCCCTGGGGCGGCCCGCTGCTGCGCTCCTGCGGCACCACCCCCACCACGGGCTACACCCTGCTGAACCAAGGCGGTTGGAAGTCCACCGGCACCAGCCACGACGGGCCGGCCTTCATCTGCCGGATCGGCTACAGCGGCCACGACGGGGGCCGGGGCTACCCGACGCCCGAGCAGGACAGGTGCGTCCAGACCTCGCCCACCACCGCGTACTGGTCCTACTGGTACGCCGATCCCGGCGAGAACACCTGGACCTACAGTCAGCTGGGCGCGGTCAGCCACAGGCCGCTGCCCGGCAGCGTCGAGCTGTGGGTCCACGGCAAGACCGACCTCGCGGGCACCCAGGGCAGGCCCGCCATCTCCCCGGACAGCGTCCGTGCCCACAACACCACCCCCGGTGGCGCCCCGGCGACCACCACGACGCCACCGCCACCGGCCTCCGGCGGCACCACCACGGGCCCCACCGCCACCCAGCCCGCACCTGGCGCCACCAAGCCCACGACCTCGCCAACCGCACCACCCACCACGGGAGTTCCCGCCCCCTCCGCCACTCCCGACGGCGCCACCCCCGTCCCCGGGACCTCCGTCGAACCGCCGCCCTCCCCTCCCTCCGACCCAACCTCACCGACGCCCACTCCCACCGACGTCCCGGCGCCCTCCGCCTCCAGCCCCACCCCCGTCGACGCCGCCCCGGCCGCCGACGCCCCGCGCCCGACGGACTCGATGGTCCCGGCCGTCGTCGGTGCGGCCCTCGTGCTCGTGCTCGGCACCGCCACCGCCGTCACCGCACTGCGCCGACGGCGCCGGGCGGAGTGAGCGCGGTGGATCGACCCGTCAAGTCCACCGAGGGGTTCGCCCCGGTCGCCGGGCGGATCCCCCGGGACCTGCACCCCGTCGCCTGGTGGATCTGGGCCCTCGCGCTCGCCACCGCCGCCAGCCGCACCACCAACCCCTTGCTGCTGTTCCTTGTGCTCGGCGTGCTCGGCTTCGTGGTCACCTCCCGCCGCACCGAAACGCCGTGGGCCCGCGGCTTCAAGTACTACCTCTGGCTGGCGCTGACCGTGGTCGCCGTCCGGGTCACCTTCCGCTGCGTCTTCGCCACCGGCATCACCCCGCGCGACCACCTGCTGTTCTCCCTCCCGCGCGTCCCCACCCCGGACTGGTACGCGGGCGTCCAGATCGGCGGACCGGTCTCCCTGGAGGCCGTCCTGTCCGCCGCCACCGACGGGCTTCGGCTGGCCTGTCTGCTCTGCTGCATCGGCGCCGCCAACACCCTCGCCAACCCCAAGCGCGCGCTGCGCGTACTGCCGGGCGCGCTGTACGAGCTCGGGGTCGCCGTCACCGTCGCGCTCAGCGTCGCGCCACAGCTGGTGCAGAGCGTCCAACGGGTCTTCCGGGCACGGCGGTTGCGGGCCGGGCGGAGCAAGGGCCTGCGGGCCCTGCGGGGGATCGCCGTACCGGTGCTGGAGGACGCGCTGGAGCGCTCGATGCACCTCGCCGCCGCGATGGACTCCCGGGGTTACGGCCGGGCCGGCACCGCCACCCGGGCCTCCCGGCGGATGACCGGGGCCCTGATGCTGCTGGGCATGTGCGGCCTGTGTGCCGGGATGTACGGGCTGCTCGACGGCACGGCCCCGGCCCTGCTCGGCCTGCCTGCCCTCGCCGCAGGTTCGGCGCTCTGCGTCGGCGGCCTGTTGCTGGGCGGACGCCGGATCCGGCGCACCAGCTACCGGCCGGATCCCTGGCGGGCGGCCGAATGGGCCGTCAGCCTCTGCGGGGTGGCCGCCGCGGTCCTGCTCCGCGTCAGCGTCGGCTACGACGCCACCGAGCTCAACCCCTCGCTCCACCCGCTGAGTTGGCCGACCCTGCCGGCCGTCCCGGTGGTCGCCCTGCTGCTCGCGGCACTGGCCGGAGTGCTCTCCCCGCCACCGGGCCGCCCACTCGCGATCGCCACCACCGCTCCCGCCGGCCGCCCCTCCACCGTCGGCGGCCGCACGCCCTCCGAGGTGACCCGATGATCCGCTTCGACCAGGTCGGCGTCCGCTACCACGACGCCGACCGCCCCGTCCTGCACGGCGTCGACCTGACCGTCCCCGAGGGCGAGCTCTGCCTGGTGGTGGGCCGCACCGGAAGCGGCAAGTCCACCCTGCTCGGCACCGTGAACGGCCTGGTCCCGCACTTCACCGGTGGCACCCTCAGCGGCCGGGTCACCGTCGACGGCCGGGACACCGCCCACCACCCGCCACGCGAACTCGCCGACGTGGTGGGCGTGGTGGGCCAGGATCCGCTGGCCGGCTTCGTCACCGACACCGTTGAGGAGGAACTCGCCTACGCGATGGAGCAGTTGGCCGTCGAGCCGGCCGTGATGCGCAAGCGGGTGGAGGAGACCCTGGACCTGCTCGGCCTCGCCGACCTGCGCCACCGGGGCCTCAGCGAGCTCTCCGGCGGCCAGCAGCAGCGGGTCGCCATCGGCTCGGTGCTCACCGCCCACCCCCGGGTGCTGGTCCTGGACGAGCCGACCTCCGCACTCGACCCGACCGCCGCCGAGGAGGTGCTGGCCGCGATCACCCGGCTGGTGCACGACCTGGGCGTCACCGTGCTGCTGGCCGAGCACCGGCTGGAGCGGGTGGTCCAGTACGCCGACCGGGTCCTCCACCTGCCCGGCGACGGCACCGTCCGGTACGGGGCGCCGGCCGAGGTCTTCGAGGAGACCGAGATCGCCCCGCCGGTGGTCGAGCTCGGCCGCCTGGCGGGCTGGCGGCCGCTGCCGCTCTCGGTCCGCGACGCCCGCCGGGCCGCCGCCCCGCTGCGCGAACGGCTGACCGGGCTCCCCGTTCCACCGGTACGCGAGCGACCCGGGGGTGGGGAGCCGGTGCTGACCGCCGATCAGGTCGTGGTCACGCACGGCCGGGTGGTCGCCGTCCGTGAGGCCTCGCTGGAGCTGCGCTCCGGCGAGGTGACGGCCCTGATGGGCCGCAACGGCTCCGGCAAGTCCTCCCTGCTGTGGGCCCTCCAGGGCTCCGGCCCGCGCCAGGGCGGCACCGTCCGGGTCATCCGGGACGGCGCGGGCCCTGCCGACCCGAAGAAGGTGTCCGCCGCCGAGGCCCGCCGCCTGGTCGGCCTGGTCCCGCAGACACCCACCGACCTGCTCTACCTGGAGACCGTGGCCCAGGAGCTCGACCAGGCCGACCGCGACGCGGCCCGCGACCACGAGGGCCCCACAGCCCGGCAGATCCTGGACCGGCTCACCCCGGGCATCCCGGACCGCAGCCACCCGCGCGACCTCTCCGAAGGGCAGAAGCTGGCCCTGGTGCTGGCGATCCAGCTGGTCGCCGCACCGCCGGTCGTGCTGCTGGACGAGCCCACCCGTGGCCTGGACTACCGGGCCAAGGCCGCACTCACCACCATCGTCGGCCAACTGGCCTCCGAGGGACGGGCGGTGGTGGTCTGCACGCACGACGTGGAGTTCGTCGCCGCCTCCGCCGACCGGGTGCTGGTGATGGCCGAGGGCGAGATCGTCGCCGACGGCCCGACCGACGAGGTCATCGTCGCCTCACCGACCTTCGCCCCGCAGACCGCCAAGGTCCTCGCCCCGCTCCGCTACCTGACCACCGGTCAGGTGGCCCGGGCGCTCGCCCCCGCGGAGGCCGCCCGATGACCCTCCCCGCGGCCCCCGCCCTGCCCGCCGCCGTCCGGATCCCCGGCCGGGCCAGGATCGCGGTGACGCTGGCCGCCGCCATCGGCCTGGTCGCCTTCCTCTGGCCCTTCGTCGTCGCCCCGGGGAAGTTCGGCTCCGCCTACGCGCCCCCGCTGGTCTTCGGCGCCCTGCTCGCCCTGGTGCTGGCCGTGGTGATCGCCGAGATCTCCGCCGGAGGCATCGACGCCAAGGCGCTCGCCATGCTCGGCGTGCTCTCCGCAGTGAACGCCGGACTCCGCCCGCTCGGCGCCGGCACCGCCGGGGTCGAGACGGTCTTCTTCGTCCTGGTGGTCGCGGGCCGGGTCTTCGGCCCCGGCTTCGGCTTCGTGCTCGGCTGCACCTCGCTGTTCGCCTCCGCGCTGCTCGCCGGCGGCGTCGGCCCCTGGATGCCGTACCAGATGTTCGGCTGTGCCTTCGTCGGCCTGCTGGCCGGACTGCTCCCCCCGCTGCGCGGCAGGGCCGAGGCCGCGATGCTCGCGGTCTACGGCGCCTTCTCCGGCTACCTCTTCGGCTTCCTGCTGAACCTCTCCTTCTGGCCCTTCAACCTCGACCCGACCAGCTCCATCGCCTACCTGCCGGGCCTGCCCTTCACCGAGCAGTGGCACCGCTACCTGCTCTTCGACCTCACCACCTCGCTCGGCTGGGACACCGGACGCGCCGTCACCACCGGCGTGTGCATCCTGCTCACCGGCCCGGCACTGCTCACCGTCTTCCGCCGCGCCGCCCGCCGCGCCGCCTTCGAGGCCCCCGTCCGCTTCACCCCGCCCGAGCCGGACGGCACCTGACCACGGGAGGCCGCCCCGGCCGAGCTCCCCGCCTTCGTCGCCGCCCTGCCCGAGCTGCTGCCGGTCCTGACGGCCGCCGCGACCGGCCCCGCACGCTTCACGGACCGACCGGCGCCCGGTGATCAGGGCCCGGCCGGCTCGGCGTTGTAGCCCGCGCGGACGGAGACCACCAGGACGGCGCCGTGCGCGGGGTAGGCGTCGGCGGCCAGCCGGTCGCGGCCGTACTGCTGCCAGTCGACGTAGTACCTCGTCCGCACCGTCGGGTACTTGAGCGCCACGTCGTGCAGAGCGGTCCCGTCGTCGAGGTACGGGAGGTGGGGTGCCTGGGCCACCTGGACGGTCGCCGTCGGCCGGCCGCCGTTGCCCCTGGCCTCGGCGGGGACGACGAAGTCGTCCTTCAGCGGCAGGGTGTACTGCATCCAGGCGACGTTCGGCCGCGCGGCCGCCACCGCGGTCTCCTCCGCGCTCGCGCCGCCGCCCGGGCTGTGCGCGTAGGCCAGCGCCTCGACCAGCCCGCCCTCCGTCCCCGCCCGGTTCGGGACCTCCCCGGCCCGCCAACCGGCGGCGGACAGCGCGGTGTCGACCTGCCGCAGCCGCTCCTTGAAGTCACCGTCGAAGGCCGAGTACACCGTGACGGTCCTGGTGCAGGTCACCGGGAGCCAGGTGTCCCGGGTGATCGCGAAGCCGTGGTCGACGGTGTCGGTCTCGCAGACGTCCGCCACGGTGGCGCCCAGGCGGGTGGCCCACGGCAGGGCGGCGCCCAACTGACCGAGCTGGCCGTCCAGTCGGGCGCTCACCACGCCTCCCGCAGCCCGGGCCGCCGCCGACCGCGCCACCTTCTCCACGTCGGGCTGCGGCTCGGGCCGCAGGCTCAGGTACCCCCAGACGGCCACCCCGGCGACCGCCGGCAGCACCACCATTGCGACGGTCCCGCACCCGCGCGACCCACTCCCCCGTTCGTCCGGTGCCCGGCCCGCAACCGGCGACGGGCCGGTCCGGTCCGGTGCCCCGCCGACCGGGAGTGACGGAGCGTCAGTTCGCTTCGCCCGCAGTCGATCGAAGCCCTTCGAATAAATGACCGGAGCATCCCGGCGATTACTGGTAGCTTCCGTGACGTGCCGAAGCTGAATCAGATCATCGCCGTCGAAAAGGGCGTCAAGTCCAAGTCCTTCCAGGAGCTCACGCAGGCGCACCACGACCTGCAGAAGCCCGCCCTGCTGGCCGGCATCGCCCGGACCTACCAGCCGAAGGACGAGGAGGGCGAGCAGTTGCCGCCCGAGTCGACCCGGGTCCAGGTGAAGGCCGAGGACGTCCTGCGCAGCACCGCCGCGACGCTGACCCGGCTGTTCGACGTGACCGCCACCAAGGACTGGGCGAACCGGACGGCCGCCGCCGACGTGGTGGTGGACGGCACCGTCCTGCTGGCCGCCGTCCCCGTGCCGTACCTGCTCTTCCTGGAGAAGCAGCTCACAGACCTCTACACCTTCGTCCGCAAGCTGCCGGTGCTGGACGCCGCCGAGTCGTGGAACCTCGATCCGTCGACGGACTCCTGGAAGACCGACGCGGTGCGCACCATCCGCACCAAGAAGGTGCCGCGCAACCACGTGAAGGCCGAGGCCACCGAGAAGCACCCGGCCCAGGTCGAGGTGTACTACGAGGACATCCCGGTCGGCTACTGGACGACCGTGAAGTTCTCCGGCGCCCTGCCGGCCCGCCGGGTCAACGAACTGACGGAGCGTCTGGAGAAGCTCCAGCAGGCCGTGAAGTTCGCCCGCGAGGAGGCCAACAACGCCGAGGTCTCCGACCAGCGGGTCGGCGACGCGGTGTTCGGCTACCTGTTCGGGTAGCCCCACGATCGCCCCCCGTTCGAGCGGGGGGTGCGCTGAAGAGCGCAAGCTGAAACTGATGTTGAAGCTGACCACGGGATGACAGTGGGGGTTCGAATCCCTCCCCCGGCACCACACGGGCCGGGGTGGCCCAATTCGGTAGAGGCACATCCCATGAATCTCAGATTCTCGCTCCAGTCTCAGTATTCGCCGCCGATCACCGGATCGACCGGGAGCGGACGATCTTCGACGGATGCGGGTTCAAGTCCCGCCTGCGCCTCTCACCGTGGCGCGGTAGTTCAACGGCAGAACACGTCGATCTCAGAATGATCCGCCCCCTTCAACGTGCCGGTGTGCGCAATTGGGTGGCATCTCAGGGGCCCGGGAGCTGGATACGTTCCCGGGTCCCGTCACGTTCCGCCCCGTTCGGGGCGCGGTGGGCCCTCGGCCCCGGCTTGGATCCGGCGCACGCCTGCGCCTCCGCCACTTCATGGCCGAGGAAGCACCCGACGAGATCCGGGCGGCCGTCCATGCCCTCCTCGCCCGCTGAGCTCAGCGCTGTGGCAGGCCGAGCAGCTCGGCCCGGTCGAGGCGGGCTGCCAGCACCTGCTCCCGCTGCTCGGCCATCTCGGCCAGCACCGCGCGGCGCTCGCGCTTGCCGAGGCGGTCGATGTAGAGCATCCCGTTGAGGTGGTCGGTCTCGTGCTGGAGGCAGCGGGCGAAGTAGCCGGTGCCCTCCAGCACCAGCGGCCTGCCGTCGATGTCGGTGCCGCGCGCCACCGTCCGGTCGGGGCGGCCGAGTTCGCGGCGCGGGCCGGGCACCGAGAGGCAGCCCTCGGTGGCGTCGGCCAGGCGGCGCTCCTCCTCGGCGGGCTGGTCGAGCACCGGGTTGACCAGGTGGCCGACGTGGCGGACGCCGTCCTCGTCGCGGCAGTCGTAGACGAACACGCGCAGGTCGACGTCGACCTGGTTGGCCGCCAGGCCGACACCGGCGGCGGCGTACATGGTGGCGAACATGTCGTCCACCAGGCGGGCGAGTTCGGGCGTCCCGAACTCCTCGACCGCGCGGCAGGGCCGGTGCAGCACCTCCTCGCCCACCTCGGTGATCCGCAGGACGCCGCCCCGGGCCGCCTCGGGCGCGCGCTCGGGGTAACTGTCGACGGGCTCCCCGAAGAGCCGGACCCGGCGGTCGGTGGCGGTGCTGGAGGAGGTCATGGTTGCACCTTTCGGACGGGCTCCGGCCCGGCGGGTCGCAGGGGAAGCGGCGGCGACGATCGTATCGACTCCGCCGCTTCGCCCACGACCCGTGGGCCCCGGGCGGGGAAGGGACCAACGGCCCGTCCCCGCCCGGACCGGTCAGCTCGCCGAGGCCTTGCGGCCGCGGACCAGGCCGACCGCGACGTCCACCACGACGAACGCCGCCAGCGTCACGCCGAGCACGGGCAGCGCCCAGCCGAGTGCCACCGTCAGCGGGATGCCCAGCACCAGCGCGGTCACCGGGAGGCGCCGCCAGACGCCGCGGGCCGGGGCCTTGCCGAAGCGGGCGGACCGGTCGGCGCGGGTGGGGCGGCGCTGCCACCACATCCGGTAGCCGAGGACGGTGATGACGCTCAGTCCGATGGCGAGGGCGGCCAGCACCAGCTGGTTGGCGAGGCCGAAGAGCCGGCCCATGTGGCCCTGGACGCCGAGCTTGGTGAGCTTGGAGAGCACCGGGTACTCGGACCAGTTGGTCCGGGCGGTGACGGTGCCGATGCCGTTCTTGACGTCGACCGCGACCCGGTCGTAGTGGACCGGCCAGGTGTTGTCGGCCTGCGCCACCGTCCAGGCCTTGCCCGCCTTGGCGGGCGGTGTGACCGTCACGGTGCCGCCGAGCCCGGCGGCCCGGGCCGTCTCGAGGGCGGCGTCGAACGACGCCGGGTCGGGCTCGGCGGGCCCGGCCGCCGTGCCCGCGCCCGCGCCGTGCTCGGCGTGCTCGCCGCCGGAGGTGCCCGTGGTGGCCGGCTGGGCGCCGGGCAGCGTGGTGTTGAGCTTGGGGGTGCGGGCCTTGGCCGCGTCCAGCAGCTGGCCGAAGCGGTCACCCGCGTACTGCGACCAGGTCATGCCGGTGGCGGAGAGGAAGACCAGCCCGAGCGCCAGCCAGACGCCGGTGACGGCGTGCCAGCTGCGGGTGCGGCGCACGCCCTTCGCGGCGCGGTCCGGCACCAGGACGCCGCGCACGTTCGCCGCGCGCTGCCCCCGGGCCCGGCCCAGCCAGAGCGCGAGGCCGCCGAGCACGACCACCCAGAGCCAGGTGGCGGCGGTCTCCGAGTAGAGGCGGCCGAAGTCGCCGAGGTGCAGGTTGCGGTGCAGGTCGTCCAGCCAGGTGCTGAGCGGGGTGGACCCGAACCAGGTGACCAGGTCGCCCTTCACCTGGGAGGTGTACGGGTCGACGTAGACGGTGAGCTGCTTCTCCCCGAGCTCGGGGAGGGAGAGCACCACCTGGGTGGTGTCCTCCGGGCCCGCCGGGGTGATCACCGAGGCGAGTTCGCCCTCGGGGTACGCCTGGCGGGCGGCGGCTATCTGCTCGGCGAGCGGCCGGACGGCGTCGCCCGGCTGATCGACCGTCAGCCAGCTCTGGTAGATCAGCCGGTCGAGCTGCGGGGTGAAGGTGTAGAGCAGTCCGGTCACGGCCGCGACGAGCAGGAACGGCGCGATCAGGATGCCGGCGTAGAAGTGCAGCCGGGCCAGCAGCGGCCTGACCTCCCGCCAGGAGCGGCGGGCGGGCACGGTGCCGTCCGCCTCCGGGGCGGAGGCGTCGGACGGCCGGTTTTCGGTTGTCGAAGACATGGTGATGTGTCCCCTGGGGTCGCGCGCCCGGTCATACGGGCGCGGGGCAGGCGTCGGGTGTGGTCGCTCGGGCCGCCCGCACACGGGCGGCCGGGCCCGACGCCCGAGGGGACGTCAGGCCCGGGCGGGCGGCGGCCCCCTGCGCGGCAGGGAACGGGCGATCAGCACACCGATCGCGTGGTGCACCGGTTCGGGGAAGACCGGCCGGGGCGGGGAGGGGAGCGCGGGGGCGGCGAACAGCGCCGCCAGGAACGGGAGGCGGGGCTTCGGCAGGAGGGCCGCGAGGCGGCGCAGCAGCCGGCTGCCGTGGAGCAGCGCCACGGCGCTGGTGACGGTGGCCACCGCATGCCAGGCGGCCATCGAGCCGTGCATCGCGTGGACGGCGGTCATGCCACCGCCGTGGCCGGACATCACCATCCCGGGCATGCCGGCCATGTCACCCATGCCGACCATACCCGCCATACCCGCCATGCCGAGGTCGTGGCCGGATCCGCCCGGACCGCCGGAGGGCATGGGGGCGAGCCGGTGGAAGCATTCGTGGAGCGCGAGTTGGAGGCCTCCGAGCACCACGACGGCGGTCTCGAAGCGGCGGCGCAGGCCGCTGCCCGCGAGCACGGCCCCGGGCACCGCCAGGACCGCGAGCATCACCAACAGGACACCCGCGCGAGGCAGTGCACCCCCGGCGGCGGCGTGGGCCGCGGCAGCCGGAAGCAGGCAGGCGAGGGCACCGAGCAGGCTCCAGCCGGCCCGCTCCCCCAAGCCGACCGGTCTGCGCACGGGCTCAAGGTACCGGCTCCCCGGACGGTACCCCCTCACCCGTCCCCGCCCCGCTCCCGGCCACCGGCTGGTGGGGGCATCGCCAGGTATACGGAGGAGAGCGGCAGTTGAGGGCCCGCCGGGCCGGGTGGAGGGCGCACGGGGACCCGCCGTGTCGTCCGTCACAGTCGCCGCCACCCCCTCCGGACCGCCCGAGTCACACCGATCGGCGCCGGGAGTGCTCCCTGCCCCGGCCGCAGGAGGGTGCGCCAGTAGTACCAGAGACCGGGCCCGGGGAGAATCCCTGCGGCACGCCCGGTGCGAAACCGGTTGCCGGTCGGGCCCGTCGCTTGAGAGCCTGCGAGCTCCCCGCGACTGCGACGAGGCTCGGATGACGATCTACTTCTACGGTGCGGACGAAGTCCCGTACGGCTGCTTCTCCAACTTCTCCGCGCACGAGCTGGAACTCGACGGGCACCTCTGGCCGACCTCGGAGCACTACTTCCAGGCCCAGAAGTTCGCCGGCACCCGGCACGCCGACCTCGTCCGCAGGGCCCGGACACCGCTGCGCGCGGCCGAGTTGGGCCGCGACCCGTCCAAGCCGCTCCGGCGTGACTGGGAGCGCGTCAAGGACGACGTCATGCGCCGCGCCGTGGCGGCCAAGTTCCGCACGCACGCGGACATCCGGGCCGTGCTGCTCTCCACTGCCGACGAGGAGATCGTCGAGGACACCGGCACCGACCACTACTGGGGCCGCGGCCGCACCGGGACCGGAAGGAACATGCTCGGCCGGATCCTGATGCGCACCCGCACCCAGCTCCGCAGCGAGGTCCGGGACCTGACTGTCCGAGAGGGTTCGTAGGCTGGCCGACGCACCGATCGACCGGAGGTTCCCGTGTCCAGCCATCCCGACGTACGCGCGCTCCGGGGCCTGCTGGCGCCCTGCAGGCGGAGCGCCGAGGAGGCCCCTCACGACGTGGCCCAAGTGGCGGATGCCGAACGGCGGCTCGGGCTGCGGCTCCCCTCGGACTACGTCGCGTTCCTGGAGACCTACGGAGCCGGCGGGATCGGCGGGGACCCGCTGTGGGTCCCCCCGCCCCACCACGCCCCCGGGGGTGACACCGTGGTCGGCTCGGCCGAACTCTTCTGGGAACAGGCCCCCGAGTCCTTCTCCCACCTGCTGCCCGCCGAGGTGAGTGCCGGCATGCTGCTCCGGTGGGGCTTCATCGAGGACGGCACCCACCTGTTCTGGCTGATGACGGGCGACGACAGTGACGTCTGGCCCATCGCCGAGCTCTACGAGGACGGCGGCCCTCTCACCGTCCACGAGGGCGGGTTCGCCGCCTACGTGCGGCGCTGGTGCACCCCGGCCTCCGGCCTCGCCCAGGAGGCGACGCGGTTCGTTCACTGGCGCGAGTACGAGCACCTCATGGACCAGGGGCTCGACCCTTCGACAGGCCTCCCCTGGGGCGCCTGAAGGGGCGATGCGGCGCGGGATCCGGGACGGCCCGCGCCGCGTCCGGTCCTGTCAGCCCCAGTCCTGCAGCTGCTGGAGCAGGCCGGCATCGCCCTCGATCCGCACCGAGTCGGCCGGGATGCGCATGTACATCAGCAGGGCGATCTCGCTCGCCGTGCCGTGGATGGCGGCGGTGGGCTTGCTCTCGGCGGCCTCCGCCGCGGTGAGGCGGGTGAAGCGGGAGCCGGCGGCGTCCACCGTCTGGCGCCAGGAGCCGGCCCCGGCGGCGTGGTAGTCCATGGTCGCGGGGTCGCCCGGCCACGGGACCGTGACGGTGCAGACGGTGGCGAGGAACTCCTCGATGGCGTCGGCCGCCTCGATCGCGGGAAGCTCCTGCGGGGCGCCGGAGGCCAGTTGGGCGTCGTAGGTGTGGATCAGCGACTCCGGGACGCGGCGGCGGGCCACGGCGGCCACCGTGTGCGGCGAGGCCAGCGGCTCCCACCAGGCCCAGCAGCCATGGTCCGGGCCGGCCTCGCGCAGCGCCGTGGTCAGCTGCTCCGTCGAGTCCGCGAGCCAGGCCGCGAGGGCCTCGCGCTCCCTGGGCGCCGCCAGTCCGTCCTTGCTCGGCCGCTCGTCGCCCGGCGCGGTGGTCCGCACGATGTGGGCCCAGAACCGGTCCCCCTCGCTGAGGTGGTTCGCCAGGTCGTACAACGTCCAGCCCGGGCAGGACGGGACGTCGGCGTCGAGGCTGGGGGCCTCGGCGACGGCGGCGCGGAACGCGGCGGAACGCTCGTCGATCATCCGCAGCAGGGTGGGGAAGTGAAGGTGCTCAGTCACGCAGACCTTGTATCACCCGGCCCGGCAGTCCCGCACTCGATTTGAATCCCGGAGGAGACGGCCTCACGGGGCTCCCACGGCGGGACGCGACCTCGGCCGAGGCCCTCTGACGGTGTGTCGGATCGCGGACGGGGCCGTGCCGGAGCCGTGACACCGAGGTGGCAGCATCTGCCGGATGACCAAGATCAAATCTCCCCGGGTGCTCCGGTCGCTGCTGCCGGCGGTGCTGGTGGGGGCCCTCGCCGTCGGCGGCTGGTACTGCTACGCCTGGGTCCTGCCGGGGCGGGCCGGGCCGGCCAACTCCGACAAGGTGTCGAAGGCGAGCGGCATCGCGCGGACGGAACTGGACCGGCGCCTGGCCGAGACGCTCGCCACCCTGCCGGGCCACCCGGAGCTGCTCGGCGACGCGACGCTGGACCGCTGCCTGTGGTCCGGGTCCTTCGAGGGCGCGAAGGCCGGCGAGATCAACTGCCAGCGGATGCAGGCCCGTTACGTGGCCGTCGAGGGCGCCCCGGCCGAGGTGGCGGGGCAGTGGAAGGCGGCCCTGGAGAGCCGCGGATGGAGCGGCAGCAGCGCGCCACTGCCGCCCGGCACCGGCTACACGGCCGTGCGCGACCACTACAACGACCCGTCGAACCAGGACTTCCTGTCGGTCACCCTGGTCGGCGACCGCGCGTCGATGGCCCTGCTCGACAACGACATACCACTGGGGGGCTTCTCCGAATACCGCCGCGACCTGAAGGAGTTCGGCGACCGGGGAGCAGCCGAACGGGCCCTCGCGGCCGGGCGTCAGGTCGTCCAGCTGTCCATGGCCCGCACCTACTACTTCGAGGGCCCGCGCCTCTACCTGACGGACTGAAGGACTCGGCCTCGCCGGGTGCCGCAGGGCCGGTGACGGTGCCTCAGGCCGGGGCCAGGAGGGCCAGGGCGGCTGCGGGGTCCAGGCCGCCGCAGGCCCGGCGGACGGCGGAGTCGTGGGCGGCGGCGAGGGCGTCGAGGCGGGTGAGGCGGGTGCGGCCCTGGCGGGAGAGGTGGGCGGTGATGCGGCGGCGGTCGTGGTCGCCCTGGCGGCGGTAGACCAGGCCGGCGTCGGCGAGGGCGTCGACCAGGCGGCTGAGGCTCGCCTGCGGGATCAGCAGGGCCTGGGCGAGCTCGCCCATCGGGTGGCCCTCGCCGTCGGCGAGGGCGCGCAGGACGCGCCACTGGTCGACGGTGCAGTCCTCCTCGGCGAGGGCGGCGGCCAGGCCGGTGGTGAGGCGGCGGTGGGCGAGGGCGACGAGTTCGACCAGCAGGGGGCCGCCCTGCGCCACGGTGGCCTCGGCGGTCTCGTGCGCGGTCATCCGGAGCTCCCGTTCTGCCGGTCGGTCGGCGGGGCGCCCCGGGGCCGACGGTCGGTCGGCGGGTCTTTCCCGGGGCCGACATCGCGACCATACTCGCACCGGTGATGCTGGATGCGAGGCTGGTCGACCCGCTCGACGCGCTGCACGCGGAACGGACGGACGCCGTCTTCCGGGTCGGCCTGGTCGTGCCGCAGTCCGGCCTGCTCGGGCTGACCGGTCCGTCGGCGCTGGAGGGCGCCCTGCTCGCCGCCCACGAGGTGAACGCGCGCGGCGGGATCCGGGACCGGCCGCTGGAGCTGGTGCTGGTGGACGGCGGCGGCACACCCGCGGCGGTGACCGGCGCGCTGCGCCCGCTGCTCGCGGCCGGGGCGCTGGACGCGCTGGCGGGCTGTCACACCAGCGACGTGCACCGGGCCGTGGAGGCCTTGGCCTCCGGTCGGCTCGCCTACGTCTACACGCCACCGCACGAGGGCGGTGCGCGGCGGCCGGGCGTGCTCTGCACCGGCGTCGACCCGACCGCGCAACTGTCGTACGGCATCGGAGCGTTGACGGAGCGGTACCGCCTCCGGCGGTGGGCGCTGATCGGCAACGACTACATCTGGCCGCGCTCCGTCCACCGGGCCGCCGCCCGGCTGGTGGCCTCGGCCGGTGCCGCGGTGACGCTGGAGCGCCGGGTGGGCTTCGGCGCGGTCCGGCTGGAGAGCGGGGAGCTGGTGGAGGCGCTGGGCACCGCCCGGGCGGACGCGGTGCTGCTGAGCCTGGTCGGCCGCGATCTGGTGGAGTTCAACCGGGCCCTGCGGCGCAGCGGTCTCGATCGCCGACTCGTGCGCCTGTCACCGGCGTTGGAGGAGAACGGCCTGCTGGCGCTCGGCGGCGACGAGACCGGGCTGCTGTACGCCGCGATGCCCTCGTTCTCCACCCTGGCCGAGGAGGCCCGGCAGCAGCTGGGCGAGCGTCACCGCGTGCTGTGCGGCCCGTCGGCGCCGGTGCTGGACGCCTACGCGGTGGGCCTCTACGAGGGCCTCCACCTGCTGGCCGGACTCGCGGGCCCGGCAGGCGGCCTGACGCCGCACGGCCTCGCGCGGGCCGCCGGACCGCTGCTGCGCCGCAGCGTCCACCTGGCCCGCGCCGAGGGCCCGGGCTTCACCGTCCTGCACTGAGCAGGAAGCCCGGCGGAAACCCTTCCATCTGGAAATAGTTGGCCCTACTGTCTGCTCCCATGACCGAGACATCCCCGTCACGGGACATCGAGAGCTTCGGCTACCGGCAGGAGCTCCGCCGTTCCCTGACCTTCAGTGACCTGCTCGTCTACGGGCTGGTGTTCATGGTGCCGATCGCACCCTTCGGCATCTTCGGCGGCGTCTTCCAGGGCTCCGGCGGCATGGTCGCCCTGGCGTACGTCCTCGGCATGGTGGCGATGATGTTCACCGCCCTCTCCTACGCCCAGATGTCCCGCGCCTTCCCGATGGCCGGCTCGGTCTACACCTACGCCGGGCGCGGCATCGGCGCCCCGGTCGGCTTCCTGTCCGGCTGGATGATCCTGCTCGACTACGTCCTGGTACCCGGCCTGCTCTACCTGATCGCCGGTGTGGCGATGAACTCGCTGGTGCCGTCGATCCCGGTCTGGCTCTGGCTGGTCGGCTTCGTCCTGCTCAACACCGCGGTCAACTACCTGGGCATCGAGACCACCGCCCGGGTCAACAAGGCCGTGCTGGTCGGCGAACTCCTGGTGCTGGCCGTGTTCGTGACGGCCGGTGTGGTCGCGCTGGCCGCCGGCAAGGGACGCGGCTTCGACCTCACCCCGCTGTACGACCCGCACACCTTCTCCTGGAGCCTGGCCTTCGGCGCGGTCTCGATCGCGGTGCTCAGCTTCCTCGGCTTCGACGGCATCTCCACCCTGGCGGAGGAGAACCGGGACTCCGCCAAGGCCATCGGCCGCTCGATGGTGGCCGCCCTGCTGCTGGCCGGCACCCTGTTCATCGCACAGACCTGGGTGGCCTCCCTGCTGGTCACCGACCCGCAGGCGCTGATCCGGGACGGCGACCCGAACGGCACCGCCTTCTACGACGCGGCCCGCACCGCCGCCGGGGGCTGGCTGGCCACCCTGACCGCCGTCGCCACCGCCGTCGCCTGGGGGTTCGCCAACTCGCTGGTCGCCCAGGCAGCCACCTCCCGGCTGCTGTTCGCGATGGCCCGCGACCGCCAGCTCCCCGCCTTCCTGGCCAAGGTGCACCCCACCCGCCGGGTGCCGGTCAACGCCACCCTGCTCACCGCCGGGGTCTCCCTGGTCCTCGGGCTCTACACCGCCTCCCGCGACGACGGCATCACCCTGCTGAGCACGCTGGTCAACTTCGGTGCGCTGACCACCTTCCTGGTCCTGCACGTCGCGGTCGTCGTCCACTACCTGGTCCGCAACCGCAGCCGGGACTACTGGCGGCACCTGATCGCCCCGGCGATCGGCTTCGCGATCCTCGCGTACGTGATCGTCAACGCCGACATCGCGGCCCAACGCCTCGGCTTCGTCTGGCTGTTGATCGGTGCGATCGTGCTGGCGGGCCTGATGGCGACCGGCCGCAGGCCCCGACTGTCCGTCACCGAGACGACCCAGAGCACCGGAGACCCCGAATGACCACCGCGCCCGAGACCGTCCGCCTCTCCCCCGCCCCCGAGGACTACGCCTACACCTTCGGCGGCCGTCCCCCGCTGACCACTGTCCGGCCGGGCACCGTCGTGGAACTGACCACCGAGGACTGCTTCGGCGGCAAGGTGCGCGGCGCCGGCGACCTGCCCAGCCAGGTCTGCGTCTTCCCCTACCTCAACCCCGTCACCGGCCCGATCGCGGTGGCCGGGGCCGAGCCGGGCGACCTGCTGGCCGTGCACTTCGTGGAGATCACCCCGACCCGGGACCACGGCATCTCCAGCACCTTCCCGCACTTCGGCGCCCTGACGGCCACTCACCAGACCGCGATGCTGCACCCCGCACTCGAGGAGCGGGTCTGGATCTACGACCTCGACCTCAAGGCCGGGCTGTGCCACTTCCGGGCGCACCACGGCGAGTTCACCGTCGCGCTCCCGCTCGACCCGATGCACGGCACCGTCGGCGTGGCCCCGGCCGGCGGCGAGGTGCTCGCCTCCATCACGCCCGGCGCCCACGGCGGCAACCTCGACACCCCCGAGATGCGGGCCGGCACCACCGCCTACTTCCGCGTCAACGTGGAGGGCGGCCTGCTCGCCGTCGGGGACGGGCACGCCCGCCAGGGCGAGGGCGAGGTCTGCGGCACCGCCGTCGAGGCCGCCATGCGCACCACCGTCATCGTCGACCTGGTGAAGGGCGCGGGCCCGGCCTGGCCGCGCCTGGAGAACGACGGCTTCCTGATCACCACCGGCTCGGCCCGGCCCCTGGAGGACGCCTTCCGGATCAGCCAGCACGACCTGGTCGGCTGGACCTCGGACCTGCTCGGCCTGGACCAGCTCGACGCCTACCAGCTGGTCAGCCAGGCCGGTCTGGCCCCGGCGGCCAACGTCTGCGACACCAACTACACGATGGCCGCCAAGCTCCCCAAGTCCGTCCTCGGGTCCGTGCGGGCCTACGACGGTCTGCACGACCGGCTCCGGGAGACGGCCGCTGCCTACCTCCGCCACCGCTGACACCACGGCCCGGGGGCCGCCCGGACCCCGGGCCAACGGTTCGTCCAGGACCGACCGTTGGCCGCCCTGCGCCCTCCCCGGCCTGTTCGAGAGCTGTCCGCCAGAACCCCTACGATGACCGCCATGACTACTGGGGGCCCGGGCGGCCAGCTCGTCGACGGGCGCTTCGAACTGCTGGAGCGGCTCGGTGGCGGCGGCATGGGCCTGGTCTGGCGCGCCCGGGACACGGTGCTCCAGCGCGAGGTGGCGCTCAAGGAGGTCCGGCCACCGGACCCGGCGATGCTCGCGGCCGATCCGGCGGCCGCGTACGAGCTGCGCGAGCGGGTGCTGCGCGAGGCCCAGGCGCTGGCCCGGCTCCAGCACCCCAACGTGGTGATCATCTACCACATCGTCGACACCCCCGAACTCCCGCACCCCTGGCTGGTGATGGAGCTGGTGACCGGCGGCTCGCTGCACGACCGGATCGGCCGCGGCCGCCTCTCGCCGCCTGAGGCGGCCAGGATCGGCCGGGGCGTGCTCTCCGCACTGCGCGCGGCCCACGCGGCCGGCATCCAGCACCGCGACGTCAAGCCGGGCAACGTGCTGATGCGCACCGACGGCACCCCGGTGCTGACCGACTTCGGCATCGCCGCACTCAGCGGCTCGACCAGCCTGACCGCGACCGGCTCGCTGATCGGCTCGCCCGAGTTCATCGCCCCCGAGCGGATCCGCGGCCAGGAGGGCAACCCCTCCTCGGACCTCTGGTCGCTCGGCATGATGCTGTACGTCGCCGTCGAGGGCCACCACCCGCTGCGCCGCGCCACCAGCCTGGCCACCCTGGCCGCCGTCCTGGACGAGCCGCTGCCGCCGCCGGCCCTGGCCGGCCCGCTCGGGAACACGCTCACCGCGCTGCTGGCCCGCGACCCCGCGCTGCGGCCGGACGCCGCCGAGCTCGACCGGCTGTTCGCCGCCGCCGAGCAGGGTGTCGACGGCACCCTCGGCGGTGCCCAGCAGTGGCCCACCCAGCTGAGCGGGCCGATCCCCTACACGCCGACCCAGTTCAACTCCCCTGAGTACCCGTCCGGTCCGTCCTGGCCGTCCTCACCGCCCACCGGCCCGACGGGCTCCTCGGTCCCCACGCCGTGGCCGGGCGCCTCCGCCTCCGGCCCCCACGACCAGGTGCCGCCGCACTCGACCAGCGGTCAACAGGCGTGGAAGCAGCCGGAGTCGGGTGAGCAGCGGCGGCCCGAGCGGCGGCGCGGCGGCCCGGTGGTGGTGGCCGCCGTGGCCGGGGTGCTGACCGTCGGCCTGCTCGGCTGGTCGGTCAGCCACGGGTGGTGGAAGGCGGTCACCGGCAACGACCGCAAGGTCTCCGGCACGGCCCAGCAGACCGCCGGCCCGGGCAAGGGCGGCACCAGCACCGGCAGCACCACCGTCGGCGACCAGCCGACCGGCTCCAGCCCGTCGGCCACCGCCACGGGATCCACCAAGGCGCCGCCCGCCACCAACGCCGACGTGGACCTGCTGACCCCCCAGGGCGCCCGCGGTCTGGTCTCCTCGATCCAGGCCGTCACCGGCAGCACCGTGGTCACCGACATGTGGGTCTACCCGGACCACGCCAGCGCCAAGGTGGTCTCCAAGGACAACCCCAAGCGCTACGACGACGTGACCTACCGGGCCGGCAAGACCACCAGCAAGCCGGGCGGCACCCTGAGCGCCGGCGAGGACACCGTCGACCTCACGAAGATCGACTGGAACCAGATCCCCACCGTGATGGCCACCGCCCAGACCCAGCTCGGCGTCGACAAGGTGAAGTCCCGTTACATCCTGGTGGACTACGGCTGGTTCGCGAACGAGATCACCATCCGCTACTACGTCTCCGGCGAGTACGACGGCGGTGGCTACCTCACGGCGGGCGCGAGCGGCAAGATCCTCAAGGTGGTCAAGTCCTGACCGACCACGGCGGGAGCACCTCCGCGCACCAACTAGGGTGGACCTTTTCTGCACACCGGAGGGGTCTGTGGCGGGTTCGGGGGCCGAAGGGCTCAAGGGGGCCGAACGGGCCGGGGACGGCTCCTCCGCCGAGGTCCGGCTGACCCTGCTCGGAGCCGTCGAGGCGTCCCGCGACGGACAGCCGCTGCTGCTCGGACCGCCGCAGCGCAAGGCCGTGCTCTGCGCGCTGGCCCTGCGGCCGCGCCGGTGGGTGTCCGCGCAGAGCCTGCTCGACGCCCTGTACGAGGACGTCGCGCCCGCCAGCGGCGTGGCCGTCGTGCAGACCCATGTGGCGGGTCTGCGGCGGGTGCTGGAGCCGGCCCGAAGACCGCGCTCCCCGTTCGCCGTCCTGCTCTCCGGACACGGCGGGTACCGGCTGGAGATCGAGGACGGGCAGACCGACCTGGGGGTCTTCGACCGCCTGGTGGCCGAGGGCGAACACGCCCGCGACCGGGCCGACTGGGCGGCCGCCGACGCGCACTACTCCCGTGCCCTGCGGCTGTACCGCGGCGAACCGCTGGCCGGGCTTCCCGGCCCCTACGCCGCGATGTGGCGCAGCACGCTGACCGAGCGTCACCTGTCCGTCCTGGAGGACGGCCTCGAGGTGACCCTGGCCCTCGGCCGCACCGAACAGGCCGTGGAGCGCCTGCGGGTGCTGACCGCCGAGCACCCGCTGCGCGAACGCCTCCGGGCCCTGCTGATGCGGGCCCTGCACCTGGCAGGGCGTCAGTCGGAGGCGCTGGACGTCTACGCCAGGACCAGGCGGCTGCTGGTCGGGGAGCTCGGGGTCGAGCCCGGCCCGGAGCTGCGCGAGCTGCACCGGCGGATCCTCTCCGGGCCGCCGACCCTGCCCGACCGCGCACCCGGACGAACGACGGACAGCCGGGCGACGGACAGCCAGGCGGAAGGCGCTGCGTCGGCGATCCGGGCGAACGCCGCTCCCGCCGGGTCCGCACGGAAGGTGACGGGTCCGACTGCCGCCCACCCGGCCGGGCCGTCCGCCCTGGGCAACCCCGGGGCGACGCCGCTGACCGACCGGGAGGACCAGCTGGCCACCGTGCTCGCGCTGGCCGCCCGGGCCGGGGCGGGCGAGGGCGGGCTGGTGCTGGTCTCCGGCGTCCACGGCCACGGCAAGTCCCGGTTCCTGTCGGAGCTGGCCGGCCTCCTGCCGGGGGCCCGGCGGATCGACCTGGCGGTCGGACACGCGGAGTCCGCACCGGCCGCGCTGCTGCGCGCCCTCGGACATTCGGCGACCGCTCCCGCACCTGCCCTCGCTGACGGACCGTCGGCCGAGCAGCTCCGCCGGGCCCTGCTCGACGCCACCGGGAGCGCCTCCCCCGTGGTGCTGGTCGACGACGTCGCCCCTCCGGACGAGTCCGCCACCGCGCTGCTGGCGGAGCTGGCCCTACGGCTGCGCGGCTCCGGGGTCCTGCTGGTGCTCGCGGTCGAGGACCGCCCCTGGGAGCCGGCCCGGCACCGGGACGTGGCACTGGCGAACGCGGCCGCCGCGGTGCTGCACCTGGGCCGGTTCACGGAGCAGGCCGTCGCGGAACTGGTCGCGCGCAAACTGGGCGCGCCCGGGGCGGACGGGCTGGCGCTGAGCATCCATCAGGCCACCGCGGGGATCCCGCTGCTGGTGGCCGGCCTGGTCGCTGACCTCTGCGGCCTGCCCGCCCCCGACCACGTGCCCTCGCACGCCGCCGACGGCCACTACCTGCGGGCACTGGCCTCGATGCTGGACGCGTACTCGCCCGAACGGTCCCTGCTCCTGCGGGCGGTGGCCGTGCTGCAGGGGCACCGGCCGACGCCGGAACTGCTGGCGGCCGTCACCGAGGAGCCGCTCTCGACGGTGCGGGACCGCTGCGAGCGCCTGGTCACGATCGGCGTCCTGGCCTCGGCGGACCCGCCGCGGTTCCGCCACCCGGTGGTCGCCAACGCCCTGCGCTGGCTCTGCACCCCGGAGGAGAACGCCCGGCTGCGGGTGGCGGCGGCCCGGCACGCCCTGGTCTCCGGACACGGCGCCCGGCAAGCAGCCTCCTTGCTGGACGACCTGACCGGCCCCGGGTGGTCGGAGTGGACCGACGTGCACCTGGCGGCGGCCCGGGACTGCCTGCGGCACCACCAGGTGCCCGAGGCGCTGCGGCACCTCCAGGCGGCGCTCCGGATCGCCTCGCCCGCCCAGCGCGACCCCGTCCTGGTACAGCTCGGCCAGCTGGAGCTCTGGGTCAACCCGGCCGCCTCACTGGCCCACCTCCAGGAGGCGCTGCGGGACCAGCGGGCCGCGCTCCGGCCGCCGACCGCGCTCGTCCCGCTGGCCTGGACGATGGCCTCCCACCGGCAGGCCGGTGCCGCGCTCGCCCTGTTGACGGAGGTCACCACCGAGACCGAACCGCGCGACCCGGCGGCGGCCAGGGCGCTACGGGCCTCCGCCTGGATGGTGGCGGCGCTCACCCACGAGGGCTGGGCCGCGTACGTGGCGGCGCTGCGCGCCGACCCCTCGGCGGCGGACGACCCGGTGGCGGCGGCGGTGCTCACCTGGGACGACGCCTTCGGCGTGCGGTGCAGCGCGACGGAGGCGATGGCCCGCTTCCCGGCCGAGCACAGCGCCGACGGCGCCTGGGGCCGGCTGCCCGGGGAGGTGATCGGGATCCTCACCCACATCGCGATGTGGGCCGACGACCTGACCCTGGCGGGCCAGTTGAGCGACCTCGACGAGGACCGCCACTTCGGTACGGTCGACGTCTACCGCCGGATCGTCCGTTCGGAGGTCCACCTCCGCCAGGGCGAGTACCGGCTGGCCCTGGCCGAGTGCGCCCCGGTGGTCGGGCTGCCGGTCGAGCAGGTTCCGCGGCGTCCGGCGGCCCTGGTCGCCCAGTACGCCCACGCACTGCTCGGCCTGGGGCGGCTGACCGAGGCCGAGGAGTGGCTGGACGGTGTGGCCGAGCACGCCAATCCCGAGTCCTGGGAGTGGACGGTGGTGAAGTACGTCCGGGCGCTGGTCTGTTCGGCGCGCGGTCAGGCGCAGCAGGCGGCGGCGCACTTCCTGGACTGCGGACGCCGCAACTCCGCCTGGGGGCTGGACAACCCCGCCCACATCGCCTGGCGCAGCTCGGCCGCCGTCGAACTGATGCGGGTCGGCGCGGAGGCCCGCGCCCGGGAACTGGCCCTGGCCGAACTGGAGCTCGCCCGGCGGTGGGACACCCCGGTGACGCTCGGCCGGGCCTGGCGGGCGGTGGCCCTCACCACCGCCGGGGGCCCGTCGCTTCCACTGCTGGAACGGGCGGTCGACCTCCTGAGGGCCGGTCAGGCCGTGGGCGTCCTGGTCCCCGCCCTGCTCGACCTGGCCGCCGCCCGCAGCGCGGCCGGCCACCACGCCCAGGCCGACGCCCTCCTGACGGAGGCCCGCCACCTGGCCGAACCCCGGGGCATCGCCCTGCCCTGACGTTCTCGGGAGAGGCAGGAGCCGCCCTCCGGAAGGTGGTCATACCGGGGGCGCGGGGAACTGCGCGAATCGGAAGACACAGACCCGTGTGCCGGGTACGGAGAACCACTTGCAAGTGCAGGTCCGTACCCGGCACACGGGTCCGTTCCTTCCGCAGCGCGCAGTTCCCCGCGCCCCTGGGGTGACCACTTTCCACGTTGGGCGGTCGTTGAGAGCGTTTTCAGCGGGGTGGGACAGGCTGTTCCGGTGGAACGGGAATCAGGCGCGCAGCCGCCGCGCGGCGGCGTAGGCGGCGGAGCGGTCCGCCGCGAGGCGGTCGAGCGGGGCGGTGATGCCGGGCGGCAGCCGGAGCGGGTCGAAGTCGGGCTCGGCGGCGGGGGCCTCGGCCCGGGACAGGGTCAGGGTGCCCAGGGTGACGGTCCGTCGGGAGGTCCAGCGGCGGGTGGGGTCGTGCACCTCGTCCGGCCCCTCCGGAAGGTGGGCGAGGAGGTCGAAGCCGGCCGGGAGCTCGGTGGGCAGACCTGCCGTCAGGTAGTCCCGGGGTCGGGCCAGGGCCTCCTCGACGGTCAACGGGGGCAGCGGGCGGTGCGGTCGCAGACCGAGGCGGGCCCAGCGGGTGGTGCCGACGGCGTTCACCAGGCCGAAGGCGTGCGCCGAGTGGTACTCCAGGCCGGTGAAGCCGGCCGCCGGTCGGCCCTGCTGGGCCAGGGCCAACGCCTCGGCGGCCTCGGGATGGGCGGCCGCGTAGGCCGGGACGGCCGCGGGGTCGCCGGAGTTGGCGGCACGCAGGAACTCGACCATGTCGGCTCCGGTGCGCGCGAAGAAGACCGGCAGGGTGAACAGCACCAGGTCGAGGCCCCCGATCCGGACGGCCAGGCCGTGGTCGGAGGGTGCGCCGTCGTGGCCGTGCGGCCCGCCGAGGGTGCTGGAGAAGCGCGCGGTGGCGGAGGTGGCCGGGGCGGCGAAGAGCCCGGCGGTGCTGAGCGGCGGGGCGAGCGGGGAGGGCGTGAAGGTGCCCGCCGCCCAGCCGCCGCGGGCGTGCAGCAGCCGGTCGCGGGGGTCGGCACCGGTGGCCGAGGCGATCCGGTCGGCGAGCCGGGCGCCGTGGTCGGCGGTGGAGTTGCTGGTCATGGCCGTGACGGTAGGCGCGGGGCGGGGCCGGCGGATCGGTCACCGTATCGGTCGGGGCCGCGTGGTGAGGGAACGTCAGTGGGAACGGGGAGTGCGGAAATGAAGCTGTACGGGCGGGAGCGGGAGCAGGCCGAGCTGGCGGGGCGGCTGGCCGGGGCGCGTGCGGGCCGGGGGTCGGCCCTGGTGCTCTGGGGCGAGCCCGGCATCGGCAAGAGCGCGCTGATGGAGCGGGCCGCGGCCGGGGCGGAGGGCTTCACCGTGCTGGGCTGCCGGGGCAGCCGGATGGAGTCCGGGCTGGCCTTCGCCGCGCTGCACGGGATGCTCTGGCCGGTGGCCGGACGGATCGACGCCCTGCCGGAGCCGCAAGCGGTGGCGCTGCGCGGGGTGCTCGGCCAGGGCCGGGCCGGGGCCGATCACTTCCTGGTCTACGTCGCCGTCCTCACCCTGCTGTCCGAACTGGCCGCCGAGCGGCCGCTGGTGCTGCTGGTGGACGACGCCGCACAGTTGGACGACTCCACCGCCGCCTGTCTGGCCTTCGTCGCCCGTCGGCTGTCCGGCACACCGCTGGCGGTGCTGATCGCCTCGCACACCGACCCGGCGGCCGGGGGCCGCTGGGAGGGCCTGCCGGGCCTGGCCGTCACGGGGCTGGCCGAGGCCGAGGCGGCCCGGCTGGTCAGGGCCGGGCTCCCGGAGGCCGACGGGCCGACGGTGCTGCGCGCCGTCCGGGAGGCCTGCGGGAACCCGCTGGCGCTGCTCGAACTCCCCTCCCTGCTGGGCGAATCGGCGGAGCGTCTGGCGGTCGGTCCGCGCCTGCGGCACGCCTTCGGCGTCCGGACGGCCGAACTCTCCGCTCCCGCCCGGTCCCTGCTCCTGGTGCTGGCCGCCGAGGACCGGGGTGACCGGCACCTGGTGCGGCGGGCCGCCGCCGCCCTCGGGCTCGGCCCGCAGGCCTGGGAGGAGGCACGACGCTCGGGGCTGCTGACGGCCCGTGAGCAGGAGGTGGGGTTCCGGGCGCCGCTGATCGGGTCCGTGGTCTACGAGGCCGCGCCGTTCGCCGAACGGCAGGCCGCGCACCGGGCGCTGGCGGCCGCGCTGGGCGACGGCCCGGTCCACGGCGGGCTGCGGGCCTGGCACCTGGCCGCGGCGGCCGACCGGCCGGACGAGTCGGTGGCGGGCCTGCTGGAGGACGCCGCGCACCAGGACCGCGCGGGCGGTGGCGGTGCCTCCGCGACCCGGGCGCTGCTGCGGGCCGCCGAGCTCTCCCCCTCTCCCTCGGACGCCGGGCGGCGCCTGGCCCTCGGGGCGCTCAGCGCCTGGGAGTCCGGGCAGGTGGAGCGGGCCGGGGACCTGCTGGACCGGGCCGGCCAACTGGTGCCCGACGAGCTGGTCGCCGAGGCGAGCGGCGGGCTGGCGGGGCTGGCCGAGTTCGCCCACGGCGACCAGGAGAGCGCGCACCGGCTGCTGCTGCGCGACTCCCGGACGGTCTCCGAGCCGTCCCGGGCCCTGGAGTTGGCCGCCCTGTCGATGCGGGCCGGCTGGGCGGCCGGATCCCCCGAGCGGCAGGCTGCCGGGTTGGCCCGGGTCAACGAGCTGACCAGGGACGGCGGTTCGACCGAGGCGGTGGTGCTCGCGGAGCTGGCGCCGTGGTGGGGCACCGGCGGCTCCACCGGCCCGGTGCTCACGGACGAGGCGGTGGCCCGGCTGGGCGCGGTCTGCTGGCGGCTGGTACCGCCAGGCCCGATCGCGGTGGCCTGGGGCGCCGAACGGCCGGTGGCGGAGGCCTTCGCCCGCAAGCTCGCCGAGCTGCGGCGCGGCGACGCCGCCAGCGCGCTGGTCCTGACGGTGCCGCAGACCGCGACCCTGGACATCGTCTCCGGCCGCTGGGAGACGGCGGCCGCCAACGCCGCCGCGACGCTGCGGCTGGCCGAGGAGATCGGGGCCGGGCACGCCGCCTCGCAGTGCCGCAACTCGCTGGCCTGGCTGGCGGCGCTGCGCGGCGAGGACGGGACCGTCTCCGAACTCACCTCCGTCACCCTGGAGTTGTCGGTCCCGCGACGGGTACGGGCGCTGACTGCGGCCGCGTACTGGAACCAGGGACAGGCCGCGCTGTACGCCGGACGGGCGGAGGAGGCCCTGGAGCGGCTGGTGCGGCTGGCCGAGCCCGGCCACCAGGCGGCGCACCCCACCTTCGCGCTGCTGGCCGCCGCCGACACGGTCGAGGCCGCCGTCCGGGCGGGCCGGCCGGAGGCCGGGGCGGCAGCCTTCGCCACCCTCGCCTCCTGGGCCCGGCGGACGGGCGTGGCCTGGGCGGTGGCGGCCGCGCACCGCAGCGCGGCGGTGCTCGACGGCAGGTGGGCGCAGGAGTGCTTCGAGCGGGCGCTAGCCGTGCCGGGCGCGGCCGAGCGTCCGTTCTGCCACGCGCGGACCCACCTGCTCTACGGCGAGTGGCTGCGGCGGACGCGGCGGCGGGCCCGGGCGCGGGTGCACCTGGCGGAGGCGGCGGGGGTGTTCCGGGAGCTCGGCGCCGCACCACTGCTGGCGCGGGCCTGCGGGGAACAGGACCTGACGGCCGCTCAGGGCCGTCCGGCCGAGGAGGAGGGCGGCCTGACGGCCCAGGAACTCCGGGTGGCCCGCCTGGCCGCCGAGGGCCTGACCAACCGGGAGATCGCCGCCCGCCTCCTGATCAGCCCCCGCACCGTGGGACACCACCTCTCCAACGTCTTCGCCAAACTGGGCATCGTCGCCCGCACCGAGCTGGCCCGGATCGACTTCGCCAACGGCCTCCGCCTGGTCGCCTGACGCGGCCCTTCGGCCCGCAGGGCCGACAGGGGCGCGGGGAACTGCGCGCTGCGGCAGGCGACGACCCCTGTGCCGGGTACGGACAACCACTTGCAAGTGAGGCTCCGTACCCGGCACACGGTCTCCTTCTTCCGATTCGCGCCCACGCGGCGGAGCCGCACATCGACACGGCCCCGCGCCCCCGGTATGACCACCTACCCGTGCCTCATCCGCTCGGCCACAGCCGGCACAGCGGCGCGGCAGAGGCTTGATCCCGACTGATCCGGGCGAGCGCGGAGAGCAGTGGGCCCCGCCCTGCCGGGGCTCACCAGTGGGGCGGGGCCGAAGGTACGCGGCTCAGATCGGGAGGCTCCAGCCCGGCCCGTCCTCGGTGCCGAGCCAGACCCGCTGACCGGCCGCAGACACCGTGATGCCGAATCCGTCCTGGTGGGGCTGGCCCGCCGCCTGCCAGCGCTGAACCGCGCGCTCGACCGGATCCCACAGCCTCACAGCTCCGCGCTGGGTCACAGTCCACCCGCCAGCAGGGTTCGGTGCGGTGCGGGCCTGCGATCCGGTGGCCACGTCCCAGAGGATCTGTTGGGCTCCCACTCCCATGCGAACGGCTCCAGGCGCCGCAAGCTGGGCCACCCAAGCGCCCGTCCAGTTGTCGAGCGCGGCCGGGTCGACTCGGCTCGAGCGTTCCTCGCCGGGCAACAGGTCCAGCGCCGGCAGGGGCGGGCGGTCATGCGGTCGCGCGATCATGAAACTGGTGTAGCCAGGAAGGAACCGGCCGGTCGCCTCGCCAGGGCCGGTGACCGTGAGCAGCACGAGGGCGTTCGCATAGCTCCACCCGGAGAGGGTGACCAGGATTCGACCACCGGGCTTGACCTGGTGGAGCCACGGGAGCGGGATGTACCGGACCGCACAGGTGGCGATGAGGCGGTCGTACTCGCCCCGGTCGGGGTCTCCGCGCAGCCCGTCGCCGGTGATCAGGCGGGGCGCGTATCCGGCTGCCTTGATCGCGGCGGCTGCGGCCTCGGCTACGACCGGGTCGTACTCGATGCTGGTCACGTTGGCGTCACCGAGCCGGTGCGCGCCGAGGGCGGTCGAGTAGCCCGTGCCCGTGCCGATCTCCAGCACCCGGTGGCCGGCCTCGGCGTCGAGCTGATGCCACATCCGCAGCACCAGGGACGGCAAGGTGGACGACGACGACGGAGGGCCGGTCACGGTGTCGCCGGTGACGTCCTCGGGGCGGATACGGCCGTCGACCTGGGTGATCAGCGTCTCGTTGGAGTAGACCGACTCCAGCCATCCGGGATCGCCCTCGCGAACGGTCCGGTAGGTGGTGGGGACGCTCCCCGCGAGCGGGGCGAAGTACGCGCCGACGAACAGTTCGCGGGGGACGGTCCGGGCAGCGCTCACCCACTCCGGATCGGTGAGCGTGCCGTCCTCGATGAGGCTGGTGGCGAGGGCGGCACGGAGTTCGGCCGATGTGGTCACGTGTCAGGGCCTTTCGCTAGTGTCCTGAGTCCTTGATCCGTCGTTGGTCAGTGCATGGGACGTCCTGGGCCGAGGCTGGCCGAGCTGGTGTTGTCGGATCACGAGCGGCAG